>CAVALT010000225.1:0-3475 GCA_963589455.1 Clostridiales bacterium | reverse complement strand
TTTCAAAGTAATACCGTGCACTTCTTTCACGCAGGATTCTCTGTTTCTGCGGACAGTACTGCCGCGGAAACAACATGAACGAACACATGAATGAACATATGTATGTTTGAAGGTACAGTCAAAACTTTCTTGACAGTGAAACACTTTAGTGTGATAATGTGATAGCAAGATAAAAGAAGAAAACGGGGAACCATTATGAATCTCAATGAGAGCATTTTAAAAAATGAAGAACGCATTTCCCTGAAGCTGCGCTCACTTTATCAGCAGTACGGCTTCATGCAGTACAAGATGAGCAAGTTTGAGGAATATGACCTTTATGCCGGCTGCAGGGATTATCTGTCTGACAATATTATTACCTTCACCGATACCAATGGCAGACTTATGGCGCTTAAGCCGGATGTTACCCTGTCAATAGTCCGCAGCACGAAGGATATTCCTGGCTATGTAAGCAAAATCTTTTATAATGAAAATGTTTACCGCGTCTCACATGGTTCACATGTCTATAAGGAGATAATGCAGGCAGGTCTGGAATGCATAGGAGATATAGATGATTACAATATATTTGAGACCGTACTTCTTGCGGTTAAAAGTCTTGCGGCAATTTCAGAAGATTATGTGCTGAGTCTGTCTCACCTTGGAATCATCACATCCCTGCTTGATGAGCTTGGTCTTGATGACAATGAACAGAAGACGGCAGTACAGCTTATAGGCAGAAAAAACATGCATGAGTTTAAGGCACTCTGTGAAGCTGCCGCAGCAGGTCGCACAGCAGAAGCAGGCACGAGAACAATAGATGAGGTTGTCAGTGTGCTTATGCTGCATGACAGACCTGAAGCAGTTATTGAGAGTCTTCAGGCATTGAATTGCAATGCGGCCTGCATAGATGAGCTTAAGAGGCTCACAGCCATGCTTAATGCGGCAGGTGAGGGAGACCGGCTTGTGATAGATTTTTCCGTTGTAAGCGATATGAAATATTATAACGGCATAGTATTTAAGGGATATATCAACGGCGTCCCCGAAGGAATCCTAAGCGGCGGCCAGTACGATGCACTTTTAAAGCAGATGGGAAAGCATATGAAGGCGGTTGGCTTTGCCGTATATATGGATTTTCTGGAAAGATATTTTGAAAATGACAGGCGTTATGATGTTGACGCTGTTATAAAATATGATGACAGCACAGACCGAAGAGCCCTGTTTAATGCCATACAGGTTGCAATGAACAAGGGACTGAAGGTTACTGCACAGAAATCCGTCCCGGATAAGCTGAGATATCGTATTCTTTACAGGATTGACCAGCATGGTGCACTACGCGAGGCAGCTTCCGTGACAGGAAAGGAGGCCGAGTAATGCTTAATATAGCACTCCCTAAGGGCAGACTCGGAGAAAAGGTTTATGATATGTTTGAGCAGTCAGGCTATGACTGCCCGTCGATACATGAGAAGAACCGCAAGCTGATTTTTACCAATGAGGAAAAGGATATCTGCTTTTTCTGGGTCAAGCCCTCTGATGTCAATATCTATGTAGAGCGCGGTGCAGCTGATATCGGCGTTGCCGGCAAGGATATTCTGCTCGAATATGAGCCTGATGTGTATGAGCTTGCAGATCTTAAGATAGGCAGGTGTATGATGGCTGAGGCTGCTGCAAACGGCTATATCGATCAGCCTGAGCGCACAAAGCGTGTAGCAACCAAATTTGAAAATATTGCAAGAACCTATTATGCATCCATAGGAAGAGATATAGACATTATACACCTGAACGGCTCTATTGAGCTTGCCCCTATACTTGGTCTTTCCGATGTTATTGTGGATATAGTTGAGACGGGCACTACGCTCAAGGAAAATAATCTCTCAGTAGTTGAGAAGATAGTAGACATAAGTGCACGCCTTATAGCAAACAAGGCTTCCTATGAGTTTAAGAAAGCTCAGATTAATGCCATAGCCGTGGCTCTTTCGGCACTTACCGAGCAGTAAAGGATATGCAGGAGCTGCTGCTTCACAGCATAAATACGGCGCAGGAAACGCTTTAATCTGCATTTCCCTAATGCATAATAAATAGCTGCTCAGGCTTATAAGGATCAGGGACAGGAATATGATAAGGATATACAGATACGGAGAGGTCAGAAATTCAGAGCTCTTCAACAGAAAAGATGTACTTAATAATGTAGCGGATACGGTTTCAGAGATAATAGCTTCCGTAAAAGCTGACGGAGACAAGGCTCTTATTGACTGCACTGCCAGATTTGACAAGGTGAAGCTTGACAGCCTGGAGGTAAGCAAAGAAGAGCTTGCAGCTGCTATTGACAGTATAGAGCCTGAATTTATGGAGGTGCTTACTAAAGCTGCAGCCAACATCAGAGCTTTTCATTCAAGACAGGTGCGCAACAGCTTTATTCTGAATGAGCAGGACGGAGTTGTAGTCGGACAGAAGATTATGCCGCTTGAAAGAGTGGGAATATATGTGCCTGACGGCACCGCACCTCTGTCATCCACGGTTCTTATGGATACCATACCGGCAAAGATTGCAGGCTGCGGGGAGATTATCATGGTTTCCTCACCCTGTGCAGACGGACAGATCAATCCGTATATACTTGCCGCGGCCAGCGTTGCCGGTGTCGACAGGATATTCAAGGTGGGCGGAGCCCAGGCTATAGCAGCACTTGCCTTCGGAACCGAAAGCATTCCGCGTGTAGACAAGATAGTAGGTCCCGGAAGTGCTTATGTTGCAGAGGCCAAGAAGCAGGTTTACGGCAAGGTTTCAATCGATATGATTGCCGGGCCGAGCGAGATACTTGTTGTGGCAGACGGCACTTCAAACCCTAAGCATATAGCTGCCGACATGCTGTCACAGGCTGAACATGATTATAATGCAACAGCTGTGTTAGTCACTGATTCAGCTGAATTTGCCGAGTCTGTAAGCACAGAGATTGAGCGGCAGATAGCTGAGCTTCCCAGAGAAGAGATAGCACGTGCAGCGATTGACAATAACAGCAAAATCATCGTAGCCGACAGTCTTAACAGAGCGATAGATATTGCAAATGAGATAGCCCCTGAGCATCTTGAGCTCTGCGTGGATAATCCGTTTGATTACCTTGACAAGATAAAGCATGCTGGCTCAATTTTCCTTGGACGCAACTGTCCTGAGGCTGTAGGTGACTATTTCGCAGGACCGAATCACACTCTTCCTACAGGAGGAACGGCCCGCTTCTTCAGCCCGCTTTCTGTTGATGATTTTGTAAAGAAATCACAGTATACTTATTTTTCAGCGGATGCTCTTGACAGAGTGTCAGCAGATATAGCGATGTTTGCTGAAAAGGAAGCACTCAGAGGACATGCCCGGAGTGTTCTGGTCAGAACCGAGGACAGAAGGGCAGCAAAGTCCGAATCTTAAGAAAATGCTGATTTAATCAGCATTTCCTTAATTGCCTCCGGCGGATCGCACGGATTTACAAGGAAATTAGCTGCTTCGCAGCATAAAT
>CAVALT010000224.1:0-3496 GCA_963589455.1 Clostridiales bacterium | reverse complement strand
AGTCAACGCTTAACAGCGACCCGCTTAAGGAGCTTAAGACGGCGCTTGAGCTTGCCGGTTTAAAAAAATAAAGTAAATTCAGTTTTTTCATTAAAACAGCCATGCAGCATGTCAGGCAGGATGATGATGCAAAACGGAAGGAATGTGCATCAATCCACGGCATTTTCACATAGATGTATCCTACGGCAGCTGCATTTTCAGGCTTATAGTGGAAACAAAGGTTCTTCAGAGCCTTGGTTATCTTATACAAGTAAGGGTTTTATGAAAGGAGTGGAATGAATGAAAAAGCATTCTAATTACAGGGTCGACATCATTCCGGGCATAGTCATTGCACTGTTTGCACTGGCATATCTTGCGCTGGTGCCCAGTATATCGACATTTACCGGTATGGGATCGACGCCTCTCACCAATCACTTTGTTCCCTATCTCTGGGGCGGTGCATTGCTTGTTCTTGGTCTGTATGTTGCTGTTCGCGGCTTCAGAAAGCGCGCAGCCTTCATCAAGGCAGGCGGAAAGATTGAGAAGTTTGATCTTAAGGCCGGAATCAACGGAAAGCTTGAGGTTATAGCAAGCTTTGCAGCACTTACAGTATATGTTGCACTTATGGATGCAGTCGGATTTGTTCCGATGACAGTTATCTATCTCTTTGTGCAGATACTTATACTTACACCGAAGCATAACTGGAAAAAGACCTATGTTCCGGCTATTATCGTCGGCGTAGTCTGTGCAGTGCTTTTCTATTACATATTCAGATATCACTTAAATGTATTGCTTCCGCAGGGCATACTTAAGGGATTAGGCTTATAAGGAGGAACAGTTCAATGATCTTAGAAGGAATTCAGGCTGTTCTTCAGCCAATGACCATACTGCTTATCGCTATCGGTACTGCAGTCGGAATAATCTTTGGTTCTATTCCGGGACTTACAGCTACAATGGCAATTGTAATGTTCCTGCCGGTTACATATTCAATGGCAGCAAGCCAGGGTATAAGCATGCTGGTTGCTCTCTATATCGGAGGTATATCAGGCGGACTTATCTCAGCTATCCTGCTTAATATTCCGGGTACGCCGTCATCAGTTGCAACCTGCTTTGACGGAAAGCCGATGGCAGACAAGGGCCAGGCGGGCAAGGCACTCGGAACCGGAGTTGTATTCAGCTTCATCGGAACCATCATCGGTATAGCTATCCTTGTAGTGCTTACACCGGTTCTCTGCGATTTTGCACTTAAGTTCCAGGCTTACGAGTACTGCGCACTTGCAGTGTTCTCACTGTCAATGGTTATAGCTCTTACAGGCCATGATATGCCAAAGGGACTTATCTCAGCTGTTATAGGAGCACTGCTTGCGACAGTAGGACTTGCACCTATTGATTCAAAGCCGAGATTCACCTTCGGAATGTTCCAGCTTAACAACGGTTTTGCACTTCTTGTGCTTCTTATCGGACTTTTTGCCATCAGTGAGGTAATGAAGTACGCTGAGGATGTACGCAAGGAGATTAAGTATACGGTTAATGAGGAGGCTAAGATTAAGGGAGCAGGCTTCTCTCTTCAGGAGGGTATAGCTCAGATTCCTAATGCCATAGTTTCTGCATTAATCGGTGTAGCAATCGGTATCCTTCCGGGTATCGGCGGCGGCGTAAGCTGTATGATCTCATATACAGTAAGCAAGAACACCTCAAAGCATCCTGAGCTCTACGGAACAGGAATCATGGACGGAGTAGTAGCATCCGAGACAGCCAACAACGGTACTATCGGAGGAGCAATGATCCCGCTGCTTGCACTCGGTATCCCGGGTGATGCAGTTACAGCCATGCTGCTTGGAGGACTTCAGGTACATAATGTAGCACCGGGTCCGCTTATTTATACCAAGAGCGGTGCGGTTGTATATGCTATATTCTGTGCGATGGTTGTATCCGCAATCTTCATGATGATTTTCATGCTTCTCGGAATGAGATTCTTCGTAGCCGTACTTAAGGTTCCGAAGAACTATCTGCTGCCTGTAGTAATAGTACTCTGCGGCATAGGTGCAATCGGAAATGCAAACATGGTATTTGATACCTACTGCATGGTAGCCTTCGGACTTATGAGCTATCTGCTTATAAAGGCTAAGGTTCCTACAGTTCCGATGATACTTGGATTTATCCTCGGACCTACCTTCGAGGAGAACTTAAGACGTGTAAGTCAGCTTGCATCCAGTGATAAGTTCTACAGCCATCCGATATTCATGGTGCTTATGATTGCTACAGTACTTGTTGTTGTATTCTCTGTACGTTCTAACCTCAAGGAGGCAAAAAAGGCAGAGCTTGCAGCGGAACAGGCTGAGGAATAAGCATAGAGTAAAATTGAATCAAAGCGCTTATTGTGTTATCATTTAGAAAACACTCTGTACCGGCAGGTTCTGCCGGTGCAGCTTGGGGTTTTATAGAAACAATGTAAACAAAATGGGAGGTAATCATGAAAAAAGTTTTAGCAATGACAATGGCTGCAGCTATGGTCTTTGGAGTTACAGCCTGCGGTTCAAGCTCAAGCTCAACTACTGAGACAACAACAGCAGCCGCTTCAGGTGAGACAGAGGCTGCAGCAGAGACAGAGGCAGCTGCCGGAGATTTTACTTTCGATAAGACTGTAAACTTCTACATCACTCACAGTGCAGGCGGAGATACAGACTATATGGCACGTATGCTTGCTCAGTCACTTGAGAAGAAGCTCGGCGTATCTGTAGTATGCTCAAACGTAACAGGATCAAATGGTGCAACCTGCATGCAGCAGTATAAGGATGGAGATACAGACGGATATACATATATCCTTACCAACACTGCAGCACTCAACGGTAATGAGGCAACAGGCATGGTTGACTTCGGCTATGATGCTTTTGAGCCTGTAGCTGTATACGGCATCCAGTCAGGTGAGAACCTTGTTGTTTCAGCTGATGCTCCGTACAACAATCTTCAGGAGCTTATCGATGCAACCAAGGCTAATCCGGGACAGATCAAGCTTGGCATCTCAACAGGCGGCGGAGTTTACATCGAGGCATGCGTACTTACAAACCTTGGCGGAGCTGAGTTCAACATCATTGATGCTGGAGACGCTTCAAACCGACTTACAGCTCTTCTCGGCGGTGAGGTTGACGTAACCAGCCTTCCGTACTCAACAGCAGCTGATTACATTGAGAACGGTCAGATGAAGTCACTCTGCACACTCCTCAGCACACCTCCGACACTCCTTCCGGATCAGGAGACTGCAGCAGCTACAATTCCTGAGCTTAAGATTGATACAGAGTATGCAATCCTTGCTCCTAAGGGAACAGATGCAGCAGCTGTTAAGGCTATGAACGATGCTATTCTTGAGGTAACTGCTACAGATGACTGGAAGCAGATGTGCAACGATTTCAGCTTCCAGGATCCTTTCGTTCTTAATCTTGAGGATACAAAGGCTAACCTTGATGAGCAGAGAGAGCTCTTCGCAAGCTTCAAGGATTTCCTTTAATAAGAGGATAAC
>CAVALT010000223.1:0-3516 GCA_963589455.1 Clostridiales bacterium | reverse complement strand
GCACGTAGTGCGCAGCAATCTGGTATAAGTTGGGGGCAAAATACTTTTGACCCCAACATCCCATTATAAAGCCTGAAGCGATACATTTACAGAAGAGATTTTACAGAAAGCCTTGATAGATAATAAAGTTACCGACAACATAATAACAGCATCTGATGAAATGAGTCTTAGAGGAGAATCTCAAGCGGCGGCAAAAGCTGCTGAGGCCGGGCTTCAGCTTATAAGAGATAGTGATGGACGGCTTACGCTTACCGATGGAGTACTGACCCTTTGTGCAGATCTTGGAGAAAATATAAGACGCCTAAAGCCTGATAATCTGAGCCGTGAGCTTTTAGTACGCACAGCAAAGCTTAAGAAAACCTATGGAGAGCAGCCGCTTGCCATAGATGCTACAGCAGGCTTTGGCGAAGACTCGCTGCTTCTGGCTGCTGCGGGCTTCAGAGTTATATTGTATGAATATAACACTGTGATAGCAGCACTGCTTGAGGATGCACTGTTAAGAGCTAAAGCTTCAGAGGATATGCCGCTTCTTAAGAAGGCCGCAGAGCGTATGAGGCTTGTAAACGGAGACAGCATAGAAGCTATGCAGCATTTACAGGAGCAGCCTGATGTTATACTGTTGGATCCGATGTTTCCTGCCAGGGAGAAAACAGGACTTATAAAGAAGAAATTTCAGCTGCTTCAGAGGCTTGAGCAGCCATGCATTGCTGAAGCGGACATGCTGGAGGCGGCAATCAGTGCCCATCCGCATAAGATAGTTATAAAAAGGCCGATTAAGGGTCCGGAGCTTGCCGGCCGCAGAGTCGACTACTCGATAAAGGGCAAGGCGATACGCTATGACTGCATAGTGATAGCATAATGATGATGGTTATGTGGTCAAAAGTATTTTGACCACAGCTTATACCAGATTGCTGCGCACTTCGTGCTCCAGCAGTCTTTAAGGAAACGCTGATT
This sequence comes from Clostridiales bacterium, assembly GCA_963589455.1. Taxonomy (GTDB): domain Bacteria; phylum Bacillota; class Clostridia; order Lachnospirales; family Lachnospiraceae; genus Avilachnospira. Next base: position 2,562 of record CAVALT010000223.1, on the reverse strand, counting down.
AAAGCGTTTCCTCCGCCGGATTTGCGCTGCAAAGCAGTTAATTCTTCTGCAAATCCATACGATCCGCAGGAGGAATCAGGTATAGCTGCACAATTATACATAAACAGGAGGTACAAGCCATGAATGATATTATTAAAGCAATTAAAGAACGCAGAAGCTATCGCAGCTTTAAGCCGGATATGCCGCCTAAGGCTGAGCTTGAGCAGATCATTGAAGCCGGACTGTATGCACCGAATGCAATGGGCAGACAGGATTCAGCTATCATTGCTGTCACCAACAAGGCGCTTAGAGACCGTATTTCCGAGAGCAATCGCAAGATAGGCGGATGGGAAGAGGGCTTTGATCCATTCTACGGAGCACCGGTGATTCTGCTGGTTATAGCCAAAGACTGGCCTAACGGAGCTTACGACGGAGCACTTGTTATGCAGAATCTTATGCTGGCAGCAGACTCCATGGGCCTTGGAAGCATCTGGATTAACCGTGCAAGAGAAGAGCTTGAGACAGATGAGTATAAGCAGCTTTTAAAGGACCTTGGCATTGAGGGAGACTGGATTGGGGTTGCGCACTGCGCAGTCGGTTATCCGGATTGTGATAAGCCGGCCGCAGCTGAGCGAAAAGCCGGACGTGTATACTGGGTAGAGTAATATTAAGGAAATGCTGATTTAATCAGCATTTTCTTAACACCTCTGGTGAATCGCATGGGTTTGTTCAGGTATTGACGATTCACAGCACAAATCCTGCAAGGGAATGCTATAATCATAGTCTTCTTAATAGCAGATAATCAGGCCTGCAGCATCAGTCTGCAGGCCGTACCATTCAGGGAGAATTCACATCATGATCTATAATCTGAAAAACGAGAGCATCGAAGCTTATAATAACAGTGAGAATTATTTATTTCCAAAATACACATCACAGCTTATCAACTGGGCCAACCAGAATGCGCAGGGAACACGCCCTAAGGTGGTCGGACAGATGTCAGAGCTGTTTCCGGAATTTGTATCCAAGTCGGATCGTATTTCAATAGAATACTGGAAAAGATTCTATAAAAGCGGTCATTCTGAAGCATTTAAAGAAGCAACGGATAAGATTTATGCACAGATTGAAAAGCTGCGTGAAGCAATACAGCTTATTGACAGACCTATGGTTGAGAAATGGGTTGAGGATCTTATTATAAATAAGACTTTTAACGGAATGTATGTACAGAAGGCTATCCTTGCATCATTGGCGGATCTGAAAGAAACAGGCTATCGTCTTGCTTCACCGGAGGAAGAAGCAAAGGGAATAGATGGCTTTGTAGGAGATACAGCATATTCTGTAAAGCCGGATACATATAAAATAATGGAACGATTACCAGAGCATATAGATGTTAAGATGATTTTCTATACCAAAACCAAGACCGGTTTAAGGATAGAGGTTGAGGATTAAGGAAATGCTAAGGAAATGCTGATTTAATCAGCATTTCCCTAATTACTTTTGGTTTAGTTAGCTGCAAGCGTGAGACTGAGCTGTTCAGGCTCGCTGAAGGATTCGAGCTTTTCGTAATCACATTGGAAGCCGCATGCGGTTCTCCTTACGGAGTGCAGAGCCTCAAGCTCAATGGCTGTCTCCTGGCGTGTTTTAACCTTAAAGCCGTGAGGCTCATTATGGTAGCATTTTGCCCTTTTGTCTTCAGACAGACTGTTTATAAAATCAAGATGGCGGTTTATACGGGCTTTGATATATTCATTAGCTGAAAAAACCGGGATATTCATGTTGTCAAGGGCAGCAACGGCAATGTCAGGGTCAAGCTCAAAGCCTACGCTGTTTCGCTTTGACAGCATGCATGCAATACCTGTAGTACCAAGTCCCGAGAAAGGATCAAGCACAAGATCGCCCTCTGCTGAATACATATTTACAAGGCGGTAAGGAATCTCAAGCGGATAGGACGCATTTCTGTCCCTGCCGCGGCCTGCTGCAGTCATTGACTGCGAGGCTCCCTTTATCTCCCAGAGATCCGAGAACCATACATTCCTTTCTTCCCAGAAGAAGGCGCTTTTCTGCCTGAGAGCTTTCTCCTGGCCGCTGAAGATGCGCTTGCCGCCCTTTCTGAATATGAGAATATACTCGTGTTCATAGGTGACATAGGCACCGGCCGGATACATTCCTGAGCCCATGAATTTATTGGGAGAATTAGACTGCTTTCTCCAGTGAATATCGGGAAGCACACTGAAGCCCATATTAAGGAAGGTGCTGATTATTCTTGAATGATTAGAGTAAAGCTGAAAATTACCATTCAGAGTACGGGTAGCATCTCCGATATTGATGCAGATAAAGCCGTTGTCGCTTAGAACTCTGCTGCATTCCTGCCACACAGCATCAAGGACAGAATGCATTCTTGAAAATGCTTCTGCCCCATCACCGTTATCCAGGCTTTCTCTTATGGCAGGATCCTGTTCTGAGAACATCTGATCCCACATCTCAATCATTGGATACGGCGGAGATGTGACTATAAGGTTAACAGAACCATCATCAAGCTGGCTCATATTTCTGCTGTCTGCGGTTATAATTTTATGTGTTGTCATG
>CAVALT010000222.1:0-3518 GCA_963589455.1 Clostridiales bacterium | reverse complement strand
GGATGAACCCATGGCAAACATTACAGCCGCTATGGTCAAGGATCTCAGAGAGATCACTGGCGCAGGCATGATGGACTGCAAGAAGGCTCTTACAGCTACAGACGGCGATATGGACAAGGCAGTTGATTTCCTTCGTGAGAAGGGTCTTGCAGGCGCACAGAAGAAGGCCGGCAGAATCGCTGCAGAGGGCGTTGTTGATACCAAGATAACAGAGGATGGCAAGAAGGCAGTTGTAGTTGAGGTTAATGCCGAGACAGACTTCGTTGCAAAGAATGAGAAGTTCAAGAGCTACGTTGCAGATGTTGCTGCTCAGGCACTTGCTACTTCAGCAGCTGATATTGATGCATTCCTTGCTGAGAAGTGGGCACTTGATACTTCACTTACAGTTGCAGAGAAGCTCAGCTCAATGATCTCTATCATCGGTGAGAACATGCACATCAGAAGATTTGCAACTCTCAGCGAGCCGAACGGATTCGTTCAGTCATACATCCATGCAGGCGGAAAGATCGGCGTTATCCTTGATGTTGAGTCTGATGTTGTAAATGATGACGTTAAGGCTATGGCTAAGAATGTATGCATGCAGATTGCAGCTCTTAAGCCTCTTTATACCTCAGATGCTGAGATCAGCGCTGATTTCATCGAGAAGGAGAAGGAAATCCTTAAGGCTCAGATCATGAATGATCCCAAGGAGTCTTCAAAGCCGGAGAAGGTTATCAACGGCATGATCGAGGGACGTATCAAGAAGGAGCTTAAGGACATCTGCCTTATGGATCAGGTATATGTTAAGGCTGAGGACGGAAAGCAGAGCGTTAAGGCTTATGTTGATTCTGTTGCTAAGGCTAACGGTGCCAAGATCAATGTCAAGGGCTTCGTAAGATTTGAGACCGGTGAGGGACTTGAGAAGAAGAATGAGAACTTTGCAGAGGAAGTTGCAAAGCAGATGGCCGGCAAGTAATTGCTGATACAGCAGTTCAGCTCAGGCTTATATATTTCGCAGCAGTGACTGCGGCTGAGGCATCCGCAAGGGTGCCTCTTCTTCATTTACAGGTAAATGTTTAGTATATTCACCAGGAAGCATTTACAGAAAAGGATGTATCATGTCAGAGAACGGCATACGTATCAATAAATATCTTTCGGAGCAGGGCATCTGCTCAAGACGGGAGGCAGACAGGCTGCTTGAGGATGGCCGTATAAGGATAAACGGAAGGAAGGCCGGACTTGGTCAGCGAATTGCGGACGGAGACACTGTCCAGATCGACGGAGAATTTATCAGCCGTGGCAGTACAAAAGAGCCTGAGCCTGTGGTGCTTGCCTTTAATAAGCCGCGCGGAGTGGTCTGCACCACCGTTTCGCAGGATGCTTCGCCTAATGTTGTTGATTATATTAACTATAAGACAAGGATATTTCCAATAGGCAGGCTGGATAAGGAATCAGAGGGACTCATTCTCCTTACAAATATCGGAGAGCTTGTCAACGGTATAAACAGATCTCGCAATCATCATGAAAAGGAATACGTGGTCACCTGTACACGTAAGCTTACGGATGAAGCCCTGCACAGGCTGAGTGAGGGTGTTGTTATATCAGTTCCTGCGCGCAGCTCGGAAAATGGCTTCGAGCATGATGGGCGCTTATTTAAAAATGTGAAGACGGCGCAATGTGAGGTATACAGGATTGATGACAGGAGCTTTGGCATCATTCTTACGCAGGGACTTAACCGTCAGATAAGACGCATGTGCGAGGCACTCGGCTATAAGGTTGTAAAGCTTAAGCGTATCAGAATCATGGATATAAAGCTCGGCAATCTGTCAGAAGGCCGTTATCGTGAGCTTGGAAAGACGGAAATCGCCGAGCTCATGGAAAATGTCAACTATTGAAAGCACCGTATAACGAGCGGTACGTACGGTGCTGTAGGAGGACGGCGGCAAATCACCGCCTCTTACTCGATAAAAAAACAGCTGGAGTCAAAAGTCTTTGCCCCGGCTGTTTTTTTATCGAGCTTTGGAAATGCTGATTAAATCAGCATTTCCTTAACAGCTTCCGGCGGATCGCACGGATTCACTTTCGGATTAGCTGATTCGCAGCGTGAATCCGGCCTGGAAACGCTTTAATCAGCGCTGCCTTAATAAGCGGATTCTCCGTTTTTCAGTATATATTCTATGGCGGCGGCACTTCCCTCGATTCCAAGCTTATCGGATCTTAAGGTTATGTCATAATTCTCGGCATGACCCCAGTTAGCCTTTGCAAAGTATTTACAGTGTGACGCACGCTCTTTATTTACCTTTCTGACCTTTTTAACGGCCTCCTCATACGAAATATGGTCTCTGGCAGCAATACGCTTTGCACAGCTGTCCTCATCTGCAGCAACAAATACATTGAATACATTTGGCTTGTCATTAAGTATGAAGCCTGCAAGACGTCCTATGATGACACAGGATTCCTTTCCTGCCAGCTCTCTTATGATCTCGGCTTCCTTCCTGAACAGTCGATCAACCTTTGGCAGATCCTCTTGCTCCAACGGACCGGAATACCATTCATAGAAATCGTGAAGCAGCGGATTTATAAGAGCCTGCTCATTTTTTTCTACATATTCCATTGAATAGCCGCCTTCTTGTGCAGCCAGTCTTATCAATTCTGAATCATAGTATTTGTACCCGAGGTGCTCAGCCAGTAATTTTCCGATTTCACGTCCGCCGCTGCCGAATTCTCTTGAAATTGTTATAACCCTTGTATCGGATGAGGCTGCCGGGCTTTCATTGGCCTGTATGCCTGCATTTTTTCCGAGCAGTCTGTCTCTTTGACTGCCAAAGGCCTTAGTGAATACTCCGACCATGACGCCTACAAGAACAGCAGCAATTATCGTACCGGCTCCGACACTGCCGAGGCTTCCGAGAAGAGTCAGGCATGTTACCATGGAAATTATTACCATGGTGCAGTCAAAGCCGATTTTTACCTTTGAAAATTCTATACCGGTGATCTGCGACACCGCCTGCATAGCTCCTTCACCGGCAAGAGGCATGACATTGGCCGGAAGGTAAAAGAAAATACCCATAGCAACAAATACGGTACTAAGAAGTACCATCGCGATGCGAAGAGCAAGGATATCTGTGCTTGGCAGAAAACCGGCCAGATAATTACAGAAGGTTGTAAAGTACCCGAATACTATGCCGACTGCTATCTGAAGAAGAGCTGCAGGCTTGAATTTTTTCCTTAATATAATGATTTGTATTAAAACAAGCACACAGTGAAATAATATCGTGGCCTTGCCCATTTCTATATCCCATACACAGGTTATGGTATATGGAATTGAGCTCACCGGTGATACACCGAGGTTGGATTTGACCGATAGAGCGATTCCGATAGTCATAATAAAAAGACCGATAAAATACATCGGCAGACGAACCTTCCAATTTTTCATAATTATTTCCTTTTTGTATCTGTTCAGCACCTTCAGTAATTCAGTATAAATTGACTGCTTGCAGGCAAATTCATGCTGAAATACTGAAGGCGGCCAAGGCCCG
>CAVALT010000221.1:0-3535 GCA_963589455.1 Clostridiales bacterium | reverse complement strand
TCAGTATGAATTTGCCTGCAAGCAGTCAATTCATACTGAAATACTGAAGGTGCTAAACAATTACAAATTATAAATTCGGAAATTAATTTATATGAAATATTCAATAATAGACATCGGCTCCAACTCAATGCGTTTCACTCTGTATGAAACCGACGGCAGCTCTTTTAAAATACTCTTCAGAGACAAGTTCATGGCAGGTCTTGCAGGCTATGTGGATGACGGTATACTCACTAAGGAGGGCATTGCCTGTGCAATATACGGGCTTATGAATTTCAGGCATATGGCTGAATCGCTCAATCTTCCCGAACCGGCAGTATTTGCTACAGCCTCCCTCAGAAATATTGCAAATTCAGAATCTGCTGTAAATGAGATTAATACAGTTACAGGATATAAAATAGATGTGCTCAGCGGCCGTGATGAGGCTCTTATGGGCTACACAGGTGCCATGCGTGAGATAAAGGCTGAGAGCGGTGCATTTACCGATATAGGAGGTGCAAGCACCGAGGTCGTCATATTTGAAAACGGCACTCCGTCCGATACCTTCAGCTTTAATGTCGGCTCTCTCAGTCTGTACCGGAGCTGTGTCAAGAATATTATCCCGGGACCCGGTTCACAGAGACGCATCAATAAGGCCATCTGCTCTGCGGTTGATGAAGCAGGCGGTCTCCTGCAAAAGGGGAAGCACAGCCCTATTATAGGCGTAGGCGGAACTGCACGTGCTGTCATGAAGCTCTCACGCAAGGTATTCGGTCTGAATGACAGCTGCTGCCGCATGACAGCAGAGCAGCTGAGCTCACTGTGCAGCATACTCCTCAGAGCTGATAAAACTGCAGCGGATCTGATATTAAAGCTTGAGGCAGACCGTATTCATACCATGATCCCCGGACTGATGATACTCCAGCATTTATTTACAGGCTTCGGGGCTGATGAATTTCTCGTCAGCAGCTACGGAGTCAGGGAAGGCTATTTATGTCAAAGAATATTAAAGAAGGATTAAACCAGGCAGCTATTACTCATGAGACTGAGCACCCCTTTACCCAGAACAGGGAGCTCAGCTGGCTTAGATTCAACCGACGTGTGCTTGAGGAGGCGGCAGATGAGAGCGTGCCCTTGCTCGAACGGCTTAAATTCATATCGATCTTTTCAAGCAACCTGGATGAGTTTTTTATGGTCAGGGCCGGAAGTCTCTTCGACATCGACCGCATTTCCCCTGATCAGCTGGACAATAAAACAGGACTCAATGCCAGAGATCAGTTAGTTAGCATCTACCGCACGGTGCCCGGACTCATTGAGCTTAAAAAGCAGATATATTCTGATTTAAGCCAGAGGCTTAAGGAGGCCGGCATAGAGGACGTTCCCGTTAATCAGCTGACACCCGATGAGAGCAAGCTGGTCAACCGATATTTTAAGCACAACATGCTGCCGATACTTTCTCCTATCATAGTCGGACCGCATCACCCGGTTCCTCATATTGCCGGTAAACGGCTTCATGTTGCCGCCCTGCTTACCGAGAAAAAGAGCAAAAAGGGGAAGGGGAAGGCTAAGGACAAGTCCCAGAGCGGCCTAAAGGATAAGGACAGCTCAGAAAAGCTCAGCGAAACAGTTATAGGAATAATCGCACTTCCTGAGAGCATTCCGCCATATATAATGCTAACTCCCGAGGGCCGCTACATCAGAACCGAGAACATACTACTCAGCATGATGCCTTCTCTCTTCGCACCATATAAGGTTCAGGAATCCTGTGTGCTCTGTGTTACAAGAAATGCGGATATCAGCTTTGATGATGAGAAATTTGATGACAACGAGGATGATTTCAGAGATCAGATAGCAAAGCTTCTCAAGAAGAGAGATTCTCTCTCCGTAGTACGTCTCGAGCTCAATCAGTCTGTAAGCTCCACCTTCATGAAGGTTCTGACCTCTATGGTCAAGATAGACTCAACTCAGGTCTTTGTGGATGCCTGCCCGCTTAACATGAAATATGTCTTCGGTCTTATCGGAGACCTCGATAAGGAAAGGATACGGCAGCTCCTGTATGCTCCTTACACTCCACGCATAGCTGAGGATATAAGCAGGGAGCAAAGCATGCTTGAGCAGATCCGAAATAAGGATAAGCTGCTCTTCTATCCGTATGATTCGGTTGAACCGTTTATAAAGCTTCTTGGTGAGGCTGCTGATAATCCTGATGTACTTTCCATCAAGATAACCATATACAGGCTTGCATCCTCCTCCAAAATTGCACAGATACTCTGCCGCGCCGCGCAGAACGGCAAGGATGTGCTCGTGCTGATGGAGCTGAGAGCCAGATTTGATGAGGCCAACAACATAACCTGGTCAGAAATGCTTGAGGATTCAGGCTGTCAGGTTATCTACGGCATGGAGGGCTTCAAATGTCACTCCAAGATCTGCCTGATAACCATGCGTGATAACGGCAGACTCAGCTACATCACCCAGGTAGGCACCGGCAATTACAACGAGAAAACCAACACCATGTATACGGACCTGAGTCTTATGACTGCTTCCGAGGCTATCGGAGAGGATGCTGTGACCTTCTTCAGAAATCTGCTGGTCAATAACCTGGACGGAAGCTATAAAGAGCTCTGTGTCTCTCCATACGGCATAAAGGATGCCCTGTGTAAAAATATTGATGAGCAGATTGAGCTTGGAGCTGACGGATATATCTGCATCAAGGCAAATTCCGTAACCGAGCTGGATGTCATGAACAAGCTTTCAGAGGCTTCAAGGGCAGGTGTAAGGATCGAGCTTATCATCAGAGGCATCTGCTGTCTGCTTCCCGGCAAAGCAGGATATACCGACAATATCAGTGTATCAAGCATAGTCGGAAGGTATCTTGAGCATGCCCGCATATACCGCTTCGGAAAAGGCAGTGATGCAAAATACTATATTGCCTCAGCCGATCTTATGACCAGAAACCTAAACCGCCGTGTCGAAATTGCCTGCCCTGTGCACGATCCTGATATTAAAAATCAGCTCGAGCAGATCCTTACAGCCCAGCTCAATGATACTGCAAAGGCAAGCATTATGCTGTCCGACGGTGTGTACTGCAGAAAGCACTCAGACAAGGCCTTTGACTCGCAGAATTATTTCATGGAGCATTCGCTTCACAGCCTTAATCCGGAAAATGCGGATGCAACCGGTTTTGTATCTGCCTCCGCTTCTGCTTCTGCGGATACGGATACAGATACGGCTGCAGCTTCTGCTGCTTCTATGCGTAATATGCAGACTGCTGAGGCTATCCGGGATAAGCAGGCCGCTGCAGCTAAGGTACAGACGATAACCGGAAAGAATGCTGCATCAAATAATCAGGCTGCAGGCAAAAAGTCTGCTGCGGACAGAAGGCCTGCTGTCAGCGTACATAACCGTACATCGTCAGGCTCATCACATTCAGTACTCGGAGGCATAGCTGCTTCGCTTAATGCAATCGGCCGTATGATCAGAAAGCATTGATATGCTGTATCTGTTTAGCGCACATCTCGAATTTGCTTCGCAAATCCTCGATGTGGCTGGCCAAAGGCCC
>CAVALT010000220.1:828-3542 GCA_963589455.1 Clostridiales bacterium | reverse complement strand
CTAAGGAAATGCTGATTTAATCAGCATTTTCCTTAGTCTAAGAGCTCGTTGGCAGCTCTGCTTAACATTTTCCTTTATGATGGCAGCTGCTGCAGTGTGAACAGTCACCGTCACAGCCGTCTATGCTGCGTCCGTGCTTAACATTATCTGCCATCCTTGCAATTATAATCGCACAGATAACTCCGACAATCAGCAAAACAATGATCGATGCCAGCATAAAGAACCTCCTTTTTCCGGTTTCCGGAATAAAGTTGCATTTTCTCTCTTAATCAGGCGAGTGTAGGCTTCGCAGAAGCCTCCTCCTTAAGCTTCTTAGCCTTCGGATCCGGACGGAACAGAAGGAATAAGAATACCACAAGGACTACAAGAGCAGCAACGGTGCCTACTCCGAATGCAACTGTACCTGTTGCAAGGCCGCCTAACTGATAGATCATAAGAGTGATGCAGTATGCAAATACGTTCTGGAAGATGATTGCAAAAGCAACGCCCTTCTTATTGCCCATCTCACGTGACATTGTAGATATAGCTGCAAGGCACGGAGAATCAAGCAGGTTGAATACAAGGAATGAGAATGCAGCTGCTGCAGTCGGGAAGAATGCTGCAAATGCATCATGGAACTCCTCAGCGTACTCCTCAACATCCTGAAGGCCTGCAAGAAGTGCCATTGTTGAAACGATACCCTCCTTTGCAACGAAGCCTGAAAGTGACGCTGCAACTGCCTGCCAGGTACCAAAGCCGAGAGGAGCAAAGATCCATGCGATAGCTCCGCCGATGTCTGAAAGGAGGCAGTCCTCAGTATTCTCAACAAGTCCGAAGCCGTCTGCTGTAAATCCAAAGGAGCCAAGAAGCCACATTACTGCACAGCATACGAAGAGCACTGTTCCGGCCTTCTTAAGGAATGCCCATACTCTCTCCCATACATGCATAAGCACGCCCTTGATTGACGGGAAATGATACTGCGGGAGCTCCATAACGAACGGAGCCGGATCACTTGAGAAGAGGTCAAACTTCTTAAGGATGATGCAGGCTGTGATTACGCAGAAGATTCCGAGGAAGTACATAACCGGTCCTACCCAGAACTCTCCGCTGATTACACCTGCAATGAGTGCGATAACAGGAAGCTTTGCTCCGCACGGAACAAAGGTTGTTGTCATCATGGTCATACGGCGGTCCTTCTCATTTTCAATGGTACGTGTTGCCATAATAGCCGGAACACCGCAGCCTGATGAGATAAGGAACGGAATGAAGCTCTTGCCGCTTAAGCCGAATCTTCTGAAGATACGGTCCATGATAAATGCAACTCTTGCCATGTATCCGCAGTCCTCGAGTATGCTCAGGAAGAAGAATACGATAGCCATCTGCGGTGCGAAGCCTACAGGTGCTGCAATGCCGCCGATAATTCCATCAACAACCAGGCTGACGATCCAGTCTGCGCAGCCTGCTGACTCAAGTGCTGTCTGCACTGCCGGCTGTATCCACTCTCCGAAGAGTGTATCATTAGTCCAGTCTGTTACGATAGTACCAAGTGAGGTTACTGCAATATAGTAAACAGCAAACATGATAACCGCAAAGATCGGAAGTGCAAGCCAGCGGTTTGTAACAACCTTGTCGATCTTATCAGAGGTTGTAAGTGCGCCGGCATTCTTCTTGGCATAGGTGCCCTTAAGAAGCTCTGCAATATATACATATCTCTCGTTGGTGATGATTGCCTCTGCCTCATCATCAAGCTCCTGCTCAGCTGCCTCGATATCCTTCTCGATATGTGCCTTTACTGCCTCGCTGAGCTTAAGCTTCTCAACAATCTTCTCATCACGCTCAAAGAGCTTGATTGCAAACCAGCGCTGCTTGTACTCCGGCTGATCGTGAAGAGTAAGCTCCTCAATGTGTGCGATTGCATGCTCAACCGGTCCTGAGAATGTATGTGCCGGTATGGTCTTCTTCTCGTTTGCTGCCTTGATTGCTGAATCAGCTGCCTCGGTGATGCCCTCGCTCTTAAGAGCTGAGATCTCAAGGATGCGGCAGCCGAGCTCACGTGAAAGCTCTGCGATATTGATATGGTCGCCGTTCTTCTTAACAAGGTCCATCATGTTGATGGCAATAACAACCGGAATACCAAGCTCAAGCAGCTGGGTTGTAAGATACAGGTTACGCTCAAGGTTGGTTCCGTCGATGATGTTAAGGATAGCATCAGGACGCTCATCAATAAGATAGTTTCTTGCTACTACCTCCTCAAGAGTATACGGTGACAGTGAATAAATACCCGGAAGGTCTGTGATGATCACATCATCATGTCCCTTAAGCTTGCCTTCCTTCTTCTCTACAGTAACACCCGGCCAGTTTCCTACATACTGGTTAGCACCTGTAAGTGCATTGAACAGTGTGGTCTTGCCGCAGTTTGGGTTGCCCGCAAGGGCTATTCTTAAACTCATTTAAGTTGATCTCCTTTTATTCCTCTACTATTACCATCTCAGCATCAGCCTTACGGATCGACAGCTCATAGCCTCTGACGGTGATCTCGATAGGATCTCCGAGAGGAGCTACCTTGCGTACAAAGACCTCAACACCCTTAGTGAGACCCATGTCCATGATTCTGCGCTTGACCGGTCCCTCACCGCTAAGCTTAACCACCTTAGCAGTCTCGCCGATCTTAACATCCCTAAGTGTCATGTTTGATGTACCTCCTTGATTAAACAAACCCTTTGCTTATACCATGA
>CAVALT010000220.1:0-818 GCA_963589455.1 Clostridiales bacterium | reverse complement strand
CAGCTCCGTCAGCTTTGCCTTCAGGATCTTCATCGCCATCTCCTTGTTGATGGCAACTCTTGCTTCCTTAACATTAACAATCATGTTTCCGTCTATAAATGCAATTACCTTAACGGTACCGCCGACAACGAAACCCAGATTTTCAAGATGCTTCTTAACCTCCGGAGAACCTCCCACCTTCTTGATGGTCAGACTCTCGTCAACATTTGCCAAAGTTAACGGTAACATGCTATATCCTCCGTTTTAGTCTGCTCAGAGACTGTGCTGCTGAGCATGATTATCTTGTTACCAGGCGGTAACTTTTGTTAGAGCATGGTAATAATTGTTAGCTTTTACTAACCTTCGTCACGTTATTATAGTTAACAGACGCTAACAAGTCAAGCTCAAAGCGATGTTGTTTGCAAATTAATTAAGGAAACGCTGATTAAAGCGTTTCCTTACACCGGATTTTGCTGCGAAGCAGCTAATTCCCTTGCAAATCCGTGCGATTCGCCGGAGGCAATTAAGGAAATGCTGATTTAATCAGCATTTCCTTAACAATATGTATCTGCCAGCTCCTGTATTTGGGAAATCAAAGACCACCCGCCGCCTTTCTCAGGCTTTGGGTGGTCTTATATGTTTCTAAATTACAGTGTGCCGGATATCCAGCAGCCGTTTGACTTAAAATGCTGAAGCTTGCCGTCTATAAGCTTCTGTCCTGTTGCCATCTTACCGTCTGAATCAAGATAGTACCAGTCTGTTCCGATGAGAAGCCAGCCTGCTGCCATGCTGCCGTCTGCATTGAGATAGTACCAGCTGCCGCCGTCCTTAACCCATCC
>CAVALT010000219.1:0-3560 GCA_963589455.1 Clostridiales bacterium | reverse complement strand
GCCTTAAGTCTGCAGACTATAGCACCTATTGACGAGATCGGTGCAGAGCTGCGCGTAAAGAAGCTGCAGGGAGAGCAGGCAGAGCTTTTTGCTCAGCTTGAGAGATTCAACAGGGAGATAGCAGATAAGGCTGAGAATCAGTAAATCGGAGAATCAATAAATCGAGGAATCAGTAAATCGGAGAAGCAGTAAGGCGGAGAAGCTGCAGGAATTGCATGGTTAAGATAGGAAATATTGAACTTAAAAATAATGTCATCATGGCACCTATGGCGGGTATCACAGATACGGCCTACAGGGTCATTCTCGAGGAGATGGGAGTAGGTCTTGTAAGCACGGAAATGGTGTCAGCCAAGGGAATCTTTTATAACAACAAAAATAATAAGCTGATACTTCAGACAGCTGAAAATGAGCATCCGATAGCAGTCCAGCTCTTCGGCTCGGATCCGATGATAATGACAAGCATGGCGGAACGCATTTCTGATAATTTTGACATTATTGACGTCAACATGGGATGTCCGGTTCCGAAAATAGTTAATAACGGTGAAGGCTCTGCGCTTATGAAGAATCCGGAGCAGGCCTTCAGGATACTGGAAATGATGTGCAGGGTGCTTAAAAAGCCTGTTACGGTCAAGTTCCGCAAGGGCTTTGATGACGAACATATCAATGCTGTTGAATTTGCAAGGATGGCAGAACAGGCCGGCGTAAGTGCGATAACCGTACATGGCCGAACACGGCAGCAGATGTATGCAGGCAAGGCAGACTGGGAAATCATAAGACGGGTTCGGGAGGCAGTCAGTATACCGGTTTTCGGAAACGGAGATATCTTCACTCCGGAGGATGCAAAGCGCATGATAGATGAGACAGGCTGTGCCGGAGTGGCAATTGCGAGAGGGGCAAAGGGCAATCCGTGGCTGATAAGGAGAACCGTACATTATCTCGAGACCGGCGAGCTGCTGCCTGAACCAAGCACAGAGGAACGAAAGGCAATGATCATCAGACATGCGGAGCTCATGGTCGGATATAAATCAGAGCGGCTTGCCATACCGGAGATGCGAAAGCATCTTGCCTGGTATACTGCAGGACTTCCGGGCTCGGCAAAGCTCAGAGCAGAGATGAATTCACTGAATACACTTGACGAGCTGAAGGCATTTATCGAGAGGATAGAATAATAAACGCAGTTGACATTCATAGTTATGTTAATCTATAATATTTGCTCGTGTTAGTGCTAACTATAACAGGGAGTTAAAAAAATGGCAATTGAAGCAGCAAAGACAATGTTGACTTATGCAGGTCTCCAGAAATATGAGAAGGAGCTGCATGAGCTTAAGGTAGTAAAGCGTCAGGAAGTAGCAGAGAAGATCAAGGTAGCCAGAGAGCAGGGTGATCTTTCTGAAAATGCAGACTATGATGCAGCCAAGGAGGAGCAGACAGAGATCGAGGTACGTATCGCACAGCTCGAGACCCTGCTTAAGAATGCAGAGGTTGTAACTGATGACGAGTACGTAGCAGGCAAGATCAATGTCGGCTGCTTTGTCAAGCTTTTTGATATGGAATATGATGAAGAGGTTGAGTACCACATTGTAGGCTCATCAGAGGCAAACAGCCTTGAGGGCAAGATAAGCAATGAGTCTCCTGTGGGTGCGGCTCTTATGGGTCATACAGTTAATGAGACAGTAGAGGTTAAGCTGCCTGACGGCGGAACAAGCGAGTACAAGATACTTGATGTAAAAAAGATTGACGAATAATATGATACCAGGGTCAAAAGCTTTAGGGGGAAATGCGGCTTAAATCAACATTTCCCTAAAAGCCTCCGGAAGATTGCACGGATTTGCTTTAGGATTAGCTGCTTCGCAGCGCAAATCCGGCACGGGAAACGCTTTAATCAGCGTTTCCTTAGAATCCTTTTGACACCGATATCACAATAACAGGCAGTATACAGCATTTACAGCAGTATGATAATGAACCGAGGCGGCATAGTCCGTCTTGGTTAAATTGATTTATGGCGAGGGATTTATGGCAGAAGTTAACGAGAACAGGCAGAATAAGCAGAATGGTGCGGCAAATGCTGAGCAGGATCTTAACCGTGTACGTCAGGTGCGCAGAGAAAAGCTTGCAGAGCTGCAGCAGGCAGGCAAGGATCCTTTTGTAATAACCAAGTACGATCAGACGCATCACAGCAAGGAGATACTCGATAATTATGAGAGCCTCGAGGGCAAGGATGTGAGCATTGCGGGCCGTATTATGCTTAAGCGTGTTATGGGCAAGGCTTCCTTCTGTCATATTCAGGACAGAGACGGCAATATTCAGGCCTATGTTGCAAGAGACTCAATCGGCGAGGAATCATATGCTGATTTCAAGAAGTATGATATCGGCGATATTGTCGGAATAAAGGGTAAGGTATTTAAGACCAGAACAGGTGAGACCAGTGTGCATGCAGAGTCCGTAGTACTGCTCTCAAAGTCGCTGCAGGTTCTTCCTGAGAAATTCCACGGCATTACGGACGTGGATACAAGATATCGTCAGAGATATATAGATCTTATAATGAATCCTGAGGTTAAGGATACATTCCGCAAAAGATCACAGATAATCAAGGAGATAAGACATTTTCTTGACGGCAGAGGCTTCATGGAGGTTGAGACTCCTATGCTCGTTTCAAATGCCGGCGGTGCAGCTGCACGCCCGTTTGAGACGCATTTTAATTCTCTGGATGAGGACCTCAAGCTCCGCATTTCCCTGGAGCTGTATCTTAAGAGACTCATAGTCGGCGGTTTTGAGCGCGTCTATGAGATAGGCCGTGTATTCCGTAATGAGGGACTTGATACAAGGCACAATCCGGAGTTTACTCTCATGGAGCTGTATCAGGCATATACAGATTATGAGGGCATGATGGAGCTTACTGAGAGCATGTTCAGGTATCTTGCTGAGACTGTATGCGGAAGTGCTGTTATAAAGTACAATGATACAGTTATTGATATGTCAAAGCCGTTTGCAAGACTCAGCATGACAGAGGCGGTTAAGCTCTATGCCGGAGTTGATTTTGATCAGATTGCAGATGAGGCTGAGGCTAAGGCTGCTGCAAAGGAACACAATATAGCCTTTGAGGACAGACATAAGAAGGGCGACATACTTAATCTTTTCTTTGAGGAATTCTGCGAGGATAAGATGATACAGCCGACCTTCATAACAGATCATCCGATCGAGATAAGCCCGCTTACAAAAAAGAAGCCGACAGACCCGACCAGAGTTGAACGCTTTGAGCTCTATATCTACGGACGCGAGATGTGCAATGCATACTCAGAGCTTAATGATCCTATCGACCAGAGAGAACGCTTCAAGGCACAGGATGCACTCGCAGATGCCGGCGACGAGGAAGCCAACCATACCGATGAGGACTTCCTTAATGCCCTCGAGGTAGGCATGCCCCCGACAGGCGGTATAGGCTACGGCATCGACAGACTTGTCATGCTTCTAACCGACAGCCAGGCGATAAGGGATGTGCTGCTGTTCCCGACGATGAAGAGTTTAGATAAGTAATGGTGCGAAAAGTCCAGTAAAATCAA
>CAVALT010000218.1:0-3562 GCA_963589455.1 Clostridiales bacterium | reverse complement strand
GCCTATCAGATCTGCTATGGTTGCAGCTATGGTTGAGCCTGCTGTTCCAGCTGTGATGGCAACCGAGCCTATAGCCGAGAATATGAACAGGAAGTCAACGATTTTGCCGAACATTCCTCTGACCGCCTTCTCTCCTACGGCATACTGACACAGTGCGCTGAATTTGAGCTCGTCCTTCTGCTTGATATAATAATGATAGGCAAAGGGAATAACGAAAACACAGAGCATCGCCCACGCTATCGGTCCCCAGTCGTAAAAGCAGTATGCCAGTGACTGCTCATAGTTGTAGGCCTCGCTTATGGCTTCTGCTCCGTGAAGCGACGGAGCAGCATTAAAATGATATCCCCACTCAAGAAATGCCCAGTATACGGTTCCTGCGCCGTTTCCGCAGAAAAACATCATGGCAATCCAGGATATAAGCGGATATTCCGGCTTTGAAGTGCCGAAGCGTATATTTCCGTATTTTGAAAATGCGAGAAAAAGCAGGAAGCCGAATATAATAACTGCTATGAACTGCATTACTGAACCGAAGGTATGTGTAAGCAGATTCATGATTGCATGTGACACCTCTACGCCCTGCTCCGGAAATATGGTAAGCCCCAGAACCATTATCCCTACTATAATCAGGCTTGCAATCATCAGCCCGACTTCATATTTATCCGATAAACGTTTTCTATCCATAAGTAACCTCTCATAAGGTCTGCTGCAGGCTGTCAGCTGCAGCTGTCACGCACCTTTATCTGCGATTATGTTAAGGAAATGCTAATTTAATCAGCGTTTCCTTGATCTGTATACAGGATGCATGTCAGCTTTTAAGCCGAACAGCCTGATTTTACCCCCTCTGCAGACGCTGCTGTGCTTTACCCTGATCAGCAGCAGTGCCATATTTTTTGCAGACAGCATTAGTCTGCCCTTATATCCTTCAGACTGTTTCAGACTGCCTCAGCCTCTTTGAGCTTTACGATCTCATCCGGCGTATAACCCAGCTCCTTCAGTATCCTGTCGGTATCTCTGCCCATCATTGGTGCGCCTTCCTTTATTACTGCAGGAGTCTCGCTTAAGAACATTGGATTAGCTGTAGCAATATAATCCCCTATGCCCTCATCGTGGATTGGCACAAGCATGTTGCGGGCTTTAAGCTGCGGACTGTTCATAAGCTCCGGTATGGTGTTGACAGGTGAGCACGGAATCTTATACGCATTAAAGGTCTCTGTAAGCTCCGCTTTGGTCTTGTCCTTCATGTAATCAATGATTATAGGAGTAATTATATTATAGTTTTTAAGTCTGAGCTCATTTGTTGCAAATCTCTCATCCTCTAAAAACTCCGGCATGCCCATGGCATTACAGAATCTCTCCCATTCCTTACGGCTTCCTGCTGCAAGTCCTGCAGAAAAATATCCGTCCTTGCAGGGATACACATCATAAGGACAAAGCGTAGGATCTGTGTTGCCGCAGCGTGTCTGCTCCTCATTAAGCAGGGTCTTTGTAAGTATCGGCCCCTCAAGCATGCTGAATAGTGCATCATTCATTGCAACATCAACACGCTGTCCCTTTCCCGTATTAAGCTTATTATAATATGCCATAACTATGCCGAGTGCCGCATACAGGCCGGTAAAATTATCTCCTATTGCCGGTCCCACCTTGGTCGGAACATCATCCGGAAAGCCTGTCATCTCCATCATTCCGCACATAGCCTGAATGACATTGTCATAGGCTGCAAGTTTAGCCCATGGTCCGTTCTGACCGTAGCCTGTGATTGATGCAAATATCACCTCCGGATTAAATTTCTTAATCTCCTCATATCCCAGGCCAAGCTTATCAAGTGTTCCAACCTTGAAATTCTCAACAACTATATCCGCATCCTTAAGGAGCCTTCTTGCAATTTCCTTTCCCTCTTCAGATGCTATATCCAGGGAAATGCTTTCCTTTCCTCTGTTTATTGCTGCAAAATAACCGCTCTGCCCATTTTCAGTAATAGGAGTCCACTCACGTGACTGATCTCCGTAGCCTCTGCGCTCTATCTTGATAATTCTTGCTCCGAAATCAGCGAGCTGCATGGTGCAGAACGGACCGCTGTAAGCCTGAGTAAAATCAACTACCTTTACACCTTCCAATATCTTCATCTCAAACTCTCCTTTTCCTTATGCAATCTCAATAATCTTATCTACTGCAAGCTGCCTGATCTGTCCTTCACTGTATCCAAGCTCCGTAAGATACTTAACCGTATCTCTGCCAAGCTTAGGTGCTCCGCCCTGAGCATGTCCGGGAGTCTCGCTCAGCTTTATAACCGTGCCCGGAATAAGTATTTCCTCACCTATACCCTCATCATAAACCTTAACAAGCATTTCCCTGTCCTTAATCTGCTCTGTAGACATTGCCTCGGAAACAGTATAAACAGCACCGCAGGCAAGTCTTGCATCTCTCAGGATATTTTCGATCTCGAACTTGCTCATTTTAGAGGTAACCGCCTCAATGCCCTGCTTCAGTCCGTTCTCATAGTTGTCTCCTCTGGATTCATTTGTAGCAAATCTCTTATCTGCCTTAAGGTCATCAATATGCAGTGCATCACAGAATTTCATCCACTGTCCATCCGTAGAAATGCCGATGGCGACATATCCGTCATTTGTTTTGAAGGTATCATAAGGAGATATAGACGGATAGGCATTGCCCACTCTCGGCGGAACCTCGCCTCTCAGGCAGTATGTAACCGGGGCTGCCTCAAGCATCGAGCAAAGAGAATCAAGTATGGCTATATCAACCTTCTGACCTATTCTGAACTTTTTCCTTGCAATAAGCGAGAGCACAACGGATATAGCCATGTACGTACCGCTTATATGATCTCCGAGTGCCGGTCCACCTTTTGTCGGAGCACCATCCGGGAAGCCTGTTCTGTCCATCATGCCGCTTCCTGCCTGAAGCTGCAGATCCAGGCCAATATCATTTTTCTTAGGACCTGTCTGTCCGTAGCCGTTAAGCTGAGCATATATGATATACGGATTGATCTCCTTAATTTTATCGTAGCTTAAGCCCATGCGCTCCATGCTGCCATACTTGAAATTCTCGGTAACAACATCGGCATCCTTTATGAGCTTAAACAGAATCTCACGTCCCTCATCAGTAGATCCGTCCACGCCTATGCTATGCTTGCCTCTGTTTAAAAAAGCGTAATAGCCGCTTGATTCATTCTTGAACGGACCCCAGTATCTTGCGAGATCGCCCACTCCGGGACGCTCAATCTTTATTACCTCTGCTCCGAAGTCTGCAAGTATCATGGTACACAGGCTGCCTGCATGAGCCTGAGTAAAATCTACAATTTTAATTCCCTCCAACAGTTTCATATAGCTTAACTCCTTTCAAAACGAGGCAGCCGTTCAGTAAAATCCTTGAGCTGCACATTATCCGTTTCATATCCTGCGCATCCTTGACAGTATAAAAAGGATTGTGAACAGTCTGCTGTCAGTTTATATCTGCTGATATATGCTAAGCAAATAACATGCCCGTTAGAAAAGTATCAAAAATAAGCGTGTTTTGATAAATAATTATCAATTGTGAGTCATTTATA
>CAVALT010000217.1:0-3565 GCA_963589455.1 Clostridiales bacterium | reverse complement strand
ATAATGGGTTAAAATTACACCATTTTTTATATGCTGTCAATGCTTCACGGCCTGTTAAAATATCTACTTTCAAGTATCTATCTGAGGTCAAGGCACGTAGCGCCTCTGCACCGCTGCAAAAGTGCATTGCAGGTTGCATGCCGCGGTGTTGTGCTAAACAGTTACTTTTTTGTAACTGTTTAGCACAGTCTCGAATTTGCTTTGCAAATCCTCGATGTGGGCGGCCAGGGCCCTTCGGGTCTTGGCCGTCTGCTAAACAAATACATTTTTATAGAAAACGAGACGGCCTGCGCCGTCTCGTCTTAATTATCCTGTATGTTGCTGATACCTTCTGCTTATCTGCGGTTCTTGAGGAAATCAGGAATATCAATAGTCATCTCCCTGTTCATCTCTGATCTCAGAGGATAGCTGTTTCTTGGCTGCTGTGCCTCCTGCTTTTCAGCCGGTGCATTCTGCTGTGGTGCCTGCTGATGCTGCCCGTTTCCGAAGCCGAAATCAAGCTTCGGTCCTTCATTCTGTGTTCTGCGGACTGTTTCCTCTGAAGGTCTGAACTCTCTCTTAGCCTGAGCGGCTGCATATCCAGCTGCCGGCTGTGCATTGCGGTTTGCAAATATGCTGCCTCTCTGGAGGCTCTGAATCTGCGGCTTTGCCTGCTGCTTCTCAACTATGCCGGTAGCGATAACCGTAATAGTGCACTCATCCTGTGCCTTCTCGTCATATACTGCACCGAAGATGATGTTGGCATTCTCGCCTGCAAGCTCCTCAACGAACATTGCGGCATCATTAGCCTCGATAAGACTGATGTCTCCGCTTACATTGATGATGACATCCGATGCACCCTCAATGCTGGTCTCAAGCAGCGGTGATGCAACTGCCTGCTTAACAGCCTCAAGTGCCTTGTCATCGCCCTTAGCCTTACCGATACCGATATGTGCAATGCCCTTATCCTTCATGACAGTCGATACATCGGCAAAGTCAAGATTGATAAGTGCAGGAACATTGATAAGATCGGTTATGCCCGTAACTGCCTGCAGCAGCACCTCATCAGCCTTCTTAAGTGCATCCGGCATCGTGGTGCGTCGGTCTACAAGCTCGAGCAGCTTGTCATTAGGAATAACGATCAGTGAATCCACATTGTCCCTGAGGTTCTGAATTCCTTCATTGGCATTGGTCATACGCTGTCTTGCTTCAAATCTGAAGGGCTTTGTAACTATACCTATGGTAAGTATGCCGAGGCCCTTGGATATACGTGCAATGACAGGAGCGGCTCCTGTTCCTGTTCCGCCGCCCATACCGCAGGTGACAAATACCATATCGGCACCCTTAAGTGCCTGCTCAATATCATCTGCGCTCTCCTCTGCAGCCTTCATTCCAACCTCGGGCTTGGCTCCTGCACCAAGTCCCTTAGTAAGCTTCTCTCCGATCTGCATAGCTGTAGGTGCCTTGCAGAACTGAAGTGCTTGCTTATCTGTATTAACTCCGATAAACTCTACTCCGGCAACATTTTCATCTATCATGCGGTTAACGGCATTGTTGCCGGCACCGCCTACTCCGACTACAATTATCCTTGCAGCGGAATCTGTTTCAGGTATCTTAATCTCTAACATTAGTGTTCTCCGTATCAGCGTATTATTATATCTAAATATAGGTTGTTTACAGCGTTTTTTCAAGCGCTTTTAAAGCATATTTACTGAATTTTCCCTTAAAAAATAATTGTTTCGGTCATTTCCGAAAAATTCCTGCTCATTCTGTCATATCGTGGGACAAATGCTTCAAAATCTGAAGCAAGCCTGCTTGCGGCTGCATGCAGTAAGCAGCAGGCAGCAAGTCAGTATCAGTCCGCTGCAGGCAGAGACTTTTGAGCCCAAAATCATTCCATATCGCGGAAATCCTTTCTGTGCTCGACTATAAAGAAATTCTCCATGCTCATCGGATGCTCATGGCGCTTTGTTTCATGTGCATAATGCTCAAGTATGGGAAGCAGCATAAGCACGGTAAGTCCTGAGGTAAAGCCTCCGTTGTACAGCACAAGACCGCCGTGAAGAGCCGCTGTTGAGCTGCAGATGGCTGCGTCGAGCATGCCTGCAATAAAGCCTGAAAACTTACCGTAGCGTCCGACTATCGGGCAGATTCCGGTTGCGAAGGCTGCAGCATTTATATAGCCCTGACTTGATATCGTCCAGCCCGGATTAAGGCCTGTAAGCGTGGTTATGGCTGCATCTGCTATGTATATGCCTATAAAGCCGCAGAATATCGGTGCAACATTTCTCGGATGCTGGCCAAGGAAAACGAAGGTCATGGCTGCAAATATAGCACCTGTCGTAGGTCCGGTAAAGCCTACGCCGTAGGAAATAGCCATAGCCAGATTATCATAGAGAAGCACGGTTAAGCCGTAGAAGCCAATGTTCATCAGACAGACCGGCATGGAGTATCTTTCAACGAAGCTGCTTCGGTAGCCGGTGTCCTTCAGCAGCTCTATATACCCGCTGAAGCTCCGGCCGTTCAGGATAAAGCCTGCAATGAGTGCAGCTCCGAACAGACACATAAAATATATATTGATAAAATATGAATATGAATGTGAAAACTTATCATAGACCGGGTTGACCAGATCCAGAGCCTCGGGTGCTGCTACTCCGAAGGTCTTGTACATCAGATTGTAGATAAAAAAGCCGAAGATTCCGAAGGCAAGTCCGCCGTTGTACAGATTATAGCCCTTATGCCAGGCATTGGCTCCCGGAAGTATCGCCGGAGTAACAAAACCGACTATTATAGCAAAGACTGCTGCAAGAATAATGCCGGCTGCAGTAACCTGAACCTCGCCCTGTACAAAGGCATCTCCCAGGGTATATCTGAACAGAAACTCCCCGATGAACGGTCCGAAGCAGGTGGCAAACATACATATGTGAAGGTTGTCGTTAAGACTCAGCTTCTTGAGCTTTATATATATGATAGGTGCAAGAAAGCACGGCATCATGGTTACGGGATTAAGTCCGTAGAAGCAGTGTGCGATAACAAGAATGTAGCCTGCAAAGGAATTGGGCTTTGAGCTTCCGTCAAGCAGAAGCATGAACATTACGCATATAAGTCCGCAGACTCCGGCATTAAAGAAGGCTGCCGAAAGTCCTGCAACCATGAAGTAGTCGGTAATAAGCGGCGAGGGATAGGTCATGATCTTTATCCAGTCGCTTAATACTGTTGCTGCCCCCTTGCCGGTATAAAAGGCTGCCGCAACTGAGGCTGTAAATAATGAAAGCGTTATGCATGCAACTATAATATCAATGAAGCTTCCTACCGATATTCTGCTGCCCCAGTCCTGTATCCTTTCTTCACCCTTCTCCGTCATCTGTACCCCCTTCGCCGCTCTGATTTACGGGATTATTCACCTTACGTTTCACGTATTGTCCGAATTTCCCGCATTGTCCGAATTGCCGGCCTTGTCTGTGTTGCTTACGCTGCCGGTATTATCGGTTTTGCCTGAATTGTCTGCATCAGCGGTATTGCTCTGACCGCCTTCACTGCCGGTATTGCCTTGGACCATTTCACTTCCAACACCGCTCATATCACT
>CAVALT010000216.1:0-3577 GCA_963589455.1 Clostridiales bacterium | reverse complement strand
CTTAAGACTCATGTGCTTCATCTGTAATTCCTCCTGTATTCAGTGGTGTCAGGAAACGCTTTAATCAGAGTTCCTTTAGCTCTGACTTATCCCGATGTTATTTGTGTCCTTCTTATGCCCTGAATGTTACAGAATATAATTATTAATATCAATAAAGAAGCTATGAGGAATTATTAACAGCATCTTACAAATCCCTGTCCGTATTACATCATTTTCCGTAATACCTGTGCAGAAAATGTGACTTATTCTAAAAGCTGAATTTTCTTAAACACAAAATGCCGCCTGCCCATCTGACAATGGGGATGCGACATTTTGTGTATTTTATCAGGTATAAAAAAGCTGTCTTAGATTTCTGCACAAGATCAAACTATCAACTCTATCTTATTCCGTCTCTGTCAGTCTTTCCATCACACTCATATATGCCGGGCGGATGATCTTGCCGTTTCCTACCAGCTCCTCGAGGCGGTGGGCGCTCCAGCCGGCAATACGTGCTATTGCAAATATCGGAGTGAACAGCTCTCTCGGTATATCGAGCATGTCATACACAAAGCCGCTGTAGAAATCGACATTTGCGCTTACTCCCTTGAATATCTTGCGGTTTTCCGCGATAAGCTCGGTTGCGATGCTTTCTATTCGGCTGTACATCAGCATTTCAGCCTGCTTGCCCTTGGCTGCCGAGAGCTCCTCGACAAAGCGCTTAAATACGCGCTCTCTCGGATCAGAAATGGAATAAACGGCGTGTCCCATGCCGTATATCAGTCCCTTTTTATCAAAGACCTCCTTATTAAGCATGCGCTTAAGATAGCTCCTGAGCTCCTCCTCATTTCCCGTGTCAGCAACATGCTCCTTTATGTCCTGCATCATTTCCATGACCTTAAGATTGGCTCCGCCGTGTCTCGGTCCCTTAAGTGAGGACATGGCTGCTCCGATTGCAGAGTAGGTATCTGAGCCGGATGAGGTGACGACTCTGGTGGTAAATGTAGAATTATTGCCGCCTCCGTGCTCCATATGAAGTATAAGGGCAATGTCCAGAACCTCTGCCTCAAGATAGGTATAGCTCTTGTCAGGGCGCAGCATCATAAGAATATTCTCAGCTGTGGAGAGCTCAGGTGAAGGGCGGTGTATATACATGCTGTCATCGCAGTCATAATGGTTATAGGCATGATAGGCGTATACCGCAAGCATGGGAAATACTGCTATAAGCCGGATGCACTGCTTAAGAACATTTTCAAAGGAAAGATCTGAAACATCATCGTCATAGGAGGCAAGCGTAAGTATGCTTCGCGTCATGGAATTCATGATATCGCCGGACGGGGCCTTCATGATAACATCTCTCGTAAAATTAGTCGGAAGCGTACGGTTAAGTGCAAGCACACTCTTGAATTCTTCAAATTCATCCTCCTCGGGAAGCCTTCCGAACAGCAGCAGAAATGCGGTTCTTTCGTATCCGAAGCGCTTTGTTCCGTACATCCTTATAAGATCCTGTACCTGATATCCGCGGTACCACAGCTCTCCGTCACAGGGAATGCGTGCTCCGTCAATTTCCTTGAAGGCATTTATCATAGATATGGATGTAAGACCTGTAAGTACTCCCTTGCCGTTAACATCTCTTAATCCGCGGTTTACACCGTACCTCTTGAATAGCTCGTCTGGGATTGTATCGTTGGCCACAAAAACCGGCGTCATCTTTTTTGAATATTCATTCATCGTCTCTGTATATCCCATATATCCTGTCCTCCTTTCCTCTCGTTCAGTGTGTCATATCAATTATAGCTTATGTACTGTTATTCTGTGCGTGAAGCTTTCGTAAATCTTTGAGGCTGTTGTTTATTGTTTAACAGTCGGAAATGGAGTAAACTGTATGCATAACACATACATATAATATCAGGGCAAATGCTTTTGACCCTGACTGATACCAGATTGCTTCGCACTTTGTGCTTCCGCAGGCAAGCCTGCATCGGATCTTGAAGCTTTTGACGCTGGTATCATATTTAAGATTTGCAAAGCAAACAGGGAGTTTTTTATCATGGAAAAGCAGTTTTTTATCGACAGAACCAATACCATACTTTCAGCACCTTCAGCCTGCGCGGAGCTTAAGACTGCAGCTAAGGCCTGGCTTGATGCCGTAGATACAGCTAATGAAAAGGAGGCCGCAGAGCAGTATATTGCAGAGCTTGAGGAGGATGTAACCTCACTCCCGGATCTTATTGCCCTTCTTAATTCAGAGCACGGAGTTCAGATCTTCGGCGAGACACGTGCTAAACAGATGCTTAAGCAGGCAAAGGATGCCGACATGATGGGACTTAAGTACTGCATCTGCGCTGCATGCAACGCTGGCGGCGCTATTCTCGACAACAAGGCCTTATTTCTGGAGCTTGCATCAAAGTAATCAGGAAAATGTTGATTTAAGGAAACGCTTATTTAAGCGTTTCCCACGCCGGATTTGCACTGCGAAGCAGCTAATTCACTTGCAAATCCGTGCGGTCCGCCGGAGGCGATTAAGGAAATGCTGATTTAATCAGTATTTTCCTAATCGTTTTTTCTTAATCGTATTTCCTTAATCCGCAGACACGGAGGTATACATGGAACTCAGACATCTCAGATATTTTCTTGCAGTATGCGAGGAGATGAATTTTACCAAGGCTGCGGAGAAGCTCATGATAGCTCAGCCTCCGCTAAGCCGTCAGATCAAGGATCTTGAAGAGGAGCTTGGAGCAAGCCTGTTTACAAGAGCCCACCATACGCTGAAGCTCACCGACGAGGGCATACTTTTCAGACAGTACGCCCAGCGTATAGTCAGCATGGCCGAAAAGTCTGTTGTAGATATCCATGAGATGCACTCAGGTCTGCAGGGCACACTCTATATTTCCGGTGTTGAGGGCAAGGCTCCGCATCTTATATCTGCGTGGGTTTCAGCATTTTCCGAAAAATATCCCAACGTTCAGTACAACATCTGGAACGGCAACTCAGACGAGGTTACCAACAGGATACGCAAGGGATTGAGCGACATAGCAGTTATCATGGAGCCCTTCGACCCGCAGGGACTGCACTGCATCTCGGTATATTCAGAGCCGTGGATTGCAATGTTTTCCTGCAATCATCCTCTTGCCAAGCTTCCCGGAGATACAGTTCCACTCTCGGCCCTTGCAGATTATGAGCTTATAATCCCATCCCGTGAATCCAGGCTGCAGGAGATCAATGACTGGTTTGTCCCTGTCAATAAAACGCCTAAAATACGTGCACGCATAGCTCATGTGCTCAATGCCTATGAGCTCTCGGCCAACAATGTCGGTGTTGTTATATTTCCTGCTGCAGTCGGCGATATAGTCCACGATGAAAAGGTTCAGATCAGAACCATAGTAGAGCCGTCCTATACGGCTTCATATATGCTTATCTATTCCGGAGAGCATACCATGTCTCCTGTCGCTGCAAAATTCATTGAATTTCTGCACGACAATTTTGAATTCAAATATGATACTAAGGCGTCGCTGGGCTGCTGACGGTTGATAGTTGACGGCTGATGGTTGATGGTTGACGGCTAACGATTGACGGTTGACGATTGACGGTTGACGATTGA
>CAVALT010000215.1:0-3578 GCA_963589455.1 Clostridiales bacterium | reverse complement strand
CGGTAGTTATTACCGGCGATATAAAAGCGGCAACAGCAATAATGATTGTTACAGTAGTCGAGTCAAGATTAGACATAATAAACACCTCCGCAAGGAGTATACATTTCAAGCGTGCCTTCCGTAAAGGCGGACAGAGAGCACCAGGGCTTTCAGGCACATTTTCAATCGATTGAAGTCGCTGAGAACTGGAATAAGGAAATACTGAAAGGAAAGTAACAATGAAAGAGATATGGATAGAAGAAGAACTTGCTAACGGGCTGAAGTTCACAACAAGAAGATTAGTAAGAAGCCGCAGAAAGAAGCCCTGCAATATAGATCTGACAGCCTGCATCGATAAGGCCGTAGCTATAGGCACGTATGGATGGACCATAGTACTGTCAGTAGCAACGGCAGCAGTGCTCTTCAACATATGGTTCTGAATATGACGAACAAGGCAGCAGATATAAGCACAGCTTCACCGCCGACAATGACACACAAGCCGATACGCCGCATGTGTGTTATTTACAGGCGGAGCGGGAAGATAAGAGGAAAGAAGCTGCTTGCATGCGATGAACAGACAGCAAGAAAGGTATTCTTTTCTAACCGTACCGGCTATGGCGGCTGCGGAATTGAGATATTAAGAGTTGAGGAATACAGCAGGGCACGGCATGAGAGATTATGCTGTGACAGCTGAAACAATATAGACGGCTGCAGGCAATGCGACCGCACATGAAAGCAATAAGGAGCAAGCATGAACGAAGCAGACAGAAAGATAATCAGAGAGCAGCTGCATAGGCTGTTAGATCTGGTTATCGAGACCAACGGCCTTGAGCCAAGGCGTAGAGAAATAACCGGGACACTGCCTACAGTACATTTTGAATATTACGGCAATGTAAACA
Organism: Clostridiales bacterium; assembly: GCA_963589455.1. GTDB lineage: Bacteria > Bacillota > Clostridia > Lachnospirales > Lachnospiraceae > Avilachnospira. The sequence goes on along the minus strand of CAVALT010000215.1, from coordinate 2,700 downwards.
AGGTCGTCATGTACATTCGCCCGGATGGATATGACAGTGTGTATGGCGATGCTATGAAGGAAATGCAGACCCTGATAGATTGCTACGTTAATAAGCCTATTCCGGATAAGTTTATAGACAAAGCCGAAAAATGCTGCAAGGCGGCACTGGGTGACAACAAGGAGTCAGAAGTACTGCTCAGAGACATTGAACGCGAAACAGCAAGAATAGTTGAGAGCAAGAAAAGACTCACCAACATGAAAGAACAATATGAAAGGCTTAGCTCCGAAGGAAGATGAACTTTAAAGGAAACAGAAAAGCTCCGCAATATGCCGAAGACATAACACTGGATGAAAAGGTTAAGACATTGCCACCGGACAGCATCATAGCAATAGGCGCTGCTGCACGGTTCTTCTATATCGGCACTGCCAAGGAATGGCTCAGAACCGAAAAGGATATAGATAAGCGTACCGCTGAAGACAAGCTCAAGATATGGGAGGAAGCCGTCAAAGGAAAGAAACTTGCGGCAAAGAGAAACGGCACAGTGTACATCGAACCGCCAAAGCCTGAGATATCCCATTCGGAGGAAGAAAGCTGCTTGATGCCTACAAGAGCATCACAGAAAAAAACTCATTATCAAGATAGAAGGGATCGAGACCGGGAACCTTTCAAGCCTAAACGACTTAAGTTGCATGAGCGAAGAAGATAAGGCAAAGGACTTTATAAGAAAGCGTTATGCATTTGTAGACGGCAGGATTGTAAGCAAAAGAGCCGTAGAAAACGATGGATATGAGCAGATCAGGGAGCTGATTATAAACACCAGAGCGCAGGCCTTCAGAATGGCCTACGAGGATTACCTCAGCAGACCCACACCGGAGAATGAGACAAAAGCAGCCTGCGCGGAGCTTAAGCTTAAGGACAATACCTTCAGAACACTTTCAGCCGGCCTCGATTCAGAAACCGTCATAAGGATGATTAAGGAAAAGGCAAAGCAGAGACACATGATGATGGATTAAGGATACAGCGATTATTCCAGAGAGGAGGGAAGAATGATAATAGGTTACGAGGCCTATCACAGCAACAGAGAACAAAAGAAAATCTTTAGATTAATAAAGATAGCCGCCGCTGTAATGATGATAGTTATCATCTCATACATGTGCGGCAAAAGTGCCAGGGCGGACACTGCTATTATCTACAGCCCGGAAGTAAAGGTTGTGGAGATAGGCATAAGCCCCGAGGACGCTGCTAAAAGCGCAGCGAAAACCACAGAAAGCGCTGCAAAAACGCAGCAGGACACTGAAAGCACTGTAAACAGCAACATGAATCAACACGAATACAGCAGCATAAAGATCAGCGACAGCGAGATGGAAGAACTTAGACGCGTAGTAGCCGCCGAGGCACAGACACAGAGCATGGAAGGCCGCAGAGCTGTAGTTGAGGTTATCTTCAACAGGGTGCTGTCTGACAAGTTCCCAAACACTGTACATGGAGTCTTAAGTCAAAAGGGACAGTTTGCTACATGGAAGATGCGTAATGCATCATGGGTAGTTCCTGATGCTGCTGTAGCTGCTATCGAGTATGTGATGGAGAACGGTCGCACAGTACTGCCGGATACAAACTATCTGTATTTTGATACAAGCGGTGTAAACGGCAGGAAGCATATAAAGATTGGAGCACATTATTTTGGGAGGGGATAGATATGCTGATACAAAGAGATAATCAGGGCAACTGGTGCTTAAAGGGCGTCAAATGGAGTGAACTGCATGAGGGAGCAGTAATCACAATACCAACATACGAGAAATTATATGCTGCGCTGTGGGAGTTGAAGGATTACGAAGCTGCAGGAAGCGTTGCAAAGTTCAAGAAGCTAATCAAAGTGCACTGCAATAAGCAGACACCATTTATGCACAAAGAGGCTGACGGCACAACATATCCGGTATGCAGCATGTGCACAGAGCCATTAACAGACAATAACGGTTGGAGAGCAGACTATTGCCCACATTGCGGTCAGGCAGTGCTATGGAAGGAGCAAGAGTAATGGAAGCGTGCAAGCTTGCAATAGGCGAAACAATACTATGTCATGACGCCGAAGAAGCTCAGGAATACATACTCAGCCTTTTAGAGCAGGGCATATTTGTGAAAGCAACACGCGAGCAAAAAAAAGTAAGACTTGAAATAACGTCTATGGAGCAAAGATGAGTCAGTTATCAATATTTGATAATCTGGATGCAAAGTACACGCAAGCTGACCTTGACGCCGCCTGGAAAGAGCAGGTGCATACATACAACGAGTTCAACAAAGACCGCAAGGACATCAACAAGGCAGCGGCATATCTTAGCGCCTGCGTAAGGCATGAAACGATTAAGAGGGAATTGAACAAATGCAGATCAAATTTACATTAGACGCCGGGGCTTTTGCTCCGGAGAAGGCACATACAGCCGATGCAGGCTATGACCTGAGAACTGTACACGACGGCAGAATCATTGATTGCTGTAATGATGGCACAGTATTCAATACCGGAGTACATGTTGCTATACCTGAGGGCTATGTAGGATATGTGCAGGGCAGAAGCGGATTAAACATCAACAGAGGCATTATATGCCCGACAGGAACAATAGATGCAGGCTTTACCGGCAGCATAAAGGTGAAGCTCTACAATCTTAACGATGAACCGTACACGGTTCATGCCGGAGACAAGATAGCGCAGCTTATCATTCAGCC
>CAVALT010000214.1:0-3629 GCA_963589455.1 Clostridiales bacterium | reverse complement strand
ATGCTATACGTACGGTATCAGAGACACTTGAATCAAACGGTTCAACCTCACAGGCCTCAGCATGTGCTTCAACCTTGTCTCTTATGGCTGCAGGAGTTCCGATAAAGTCAATGGTTGCGGGCATAAGCTGTGGACTTGTTACCGGTGATACTGATGATGATTATGTAGTACTTACCGATATCCAGGGACTTGAGGATTTCTTCGGAGATATGGATTTCAAGGTAGCCGGAACGGAAAAGGGAATTACAGCCATTCAGATGGATATAAAGATCCATGGACTTACAAGACCTATCGTTGAAGAGGCCATAGCGCGCACACATGAGGCTCGTCTCTATATCATGAATGAGATTATGAAGCCATGCATATCAGAGCCGAGACCGGAGCTTTCAAAGTATGCGCCTAAGATCAGCTCTATTCAGATTGATCCTTCAAAGATCGGTGATGTTGTCGGTAAGCAGGGCAAGACCATCAATAAGATTATTGAGGAAACCGGAGTTCAGATCGATATTGAAGAGGACGGACATGTATCAGTATGCGGCACCGACCAGGATATGATCGATAAGGCCATAGAGATAATCGAGAGTATTGTTACTGATATAGAGGTTGGTCTTATTACATCAGGACCTGTTGTCAATATACTTCCTATCGGTGCACAGGTACAGCTTGGACCGAATAAGAAGGGTCTTGTACATATATCCAGGCTTGCAGACAGCCGTGTAGGCAAGGTTGAGGATGTTGTTAAGCTTGGCGATGAGGTAACTGTAAGAGTTATCAAGGTTGATGAGATCGGCGGAAAGATTGACCTTTCCATGCGTCCTTCGGATATTAATGATACATGGTCACCTGAGCTTGAAGCAGAGCGCCGCAGAGCACAGCAGGCAAGCAGAGATCATGGTGATCGCGAAGACCGCGGCGGCAGACGCGGAGGCTATGACCGTGACCGCAGAGGCGGACGTGATCGCGACGACAGATACAGACGCTGATCATCCGTGAGTCATATATCGTATACCGAAAGCTCTTGATTTTAAAATTACACGGCGCAGCAGATGGCCGCTGAAGCAACCGCCTGTTGCGTGTATGTACGAGAAATTGCTGTTAAGGAAATGCTGATTTAATCAGCATTTCCTTAACAGCTTCCGGCGGATCGCACGGATTTACTTTAGGATTAGCTGCTTCGCAGTATAAATCCGGCGTGGGAAACGCTTTAATCAGCGTTTCCTTAATTTATCAGGGAAATGCCTTTTGGGTGTTTCCCTCTTTCACTATAAAACAGTTTAGCTGCTTCAGGTGTCGCATCAGGAGCATTAGCATGAATAAAACAGTAATTAACACTCCTCCCGAAGCTGTCAGCAGACGGGCTTCCGGAGGCTCACGCTTCAATAAGGATCAGCAGCAGGCTATAAATCATCTGAGAGGTCCAGCGATGGTCATTGCCGGGCCCGGAAGCGGAAAAACTACGGTCATTACCAACAGAGTAAAGCAACTTATAGACAGCGGGACGGCAAGACCGCAGGAGATACTTGTTATAAGCTTTACTGCAGCTGCAGCAGCGGAGATGAAGTCAAGATATCTGAAGCTTTGCAGTGATTCCGGGAAGGACAAAGATAATTACTCATTAGTCACATTCGGGACCTTTCATTCTGTCTTCTATCATTTTCTTAAAGGCATTCCAGAATACAGCAGGCTGAGGCTTGCAGATCCAAGGGAATGCACTGATATAATTAAGCATATAGTTAAAGCATTTTATCCCGATAACAGATTCACATCCGATTATTATACCTACCTCTTAAATCGAATCAGCGTCATAAAAAACACAGAGGACGCAGCTTCATTTACCACTTCGGCAGCTGACATACAGCATAAAATCCTCCATGAATACAGAAAGGAAATGATGCGAAACGGACTCATTGATTTTGATGATATGCTTGTTCTGTTTTACGAGCTTATGAATACCAATAAAACTTTTCAGCATGAGCTGAGACAGCGCTTCAGGTTTATTATGATTGATGAATTTCAGGATATAAACCGGATACAGTTTGATGCAGTCCGACTTCTTGCAGCCCCTTTAAATAATCTATTTGTTGTAGGAGATGATGATCAGAGCATATATGCATTCAGGGGCTCTGATCCGTCAATAATGCTTAAGTTTAAGGAGTATTATGAAAATGCTGCATTTATTGAGCTTTTTACGAATTATCGTTCCTCAGAACGTATAATCAGATGCGCATCAAGGCTTATAAGGCACAATAAAGCACGATATGAGAAGCAGTTTAATGCCATAAATGCTTTTGATGCTCCGGTTTTAGTGCATAGCTTCAGGAGTCCTGAGGAGGAGGCAGCTTATATAGTATCGGAGTTTGACGTGCTTCCTGATTCGGTTAAAACGGTCGGGATACTGTACAGAACACACAGAACCGGAGCATTTATAAGAAGGGAGCTTTTCGGATATGCTTCAGGTGCAAATTATTCTGAAGGAGCAAGACATAAGGAAATAAGCTTCATGAGCTTCCATGCATCGAAGGGACTTGAATTTGATGCGGTATACATAATATCTGCAAATGAGGGCATTACTCCGTCAAAAAGTGCGGGAGAAGAAGCAATAGAAGAGGAACGCAGATTATTTTATGTTGCAATGACCAGAGCAAAACAAATTCTTCACATTTCGAACACAGCTTATATATACAATAAGTCACAAAATAGAAGCAGATTTGTAGGAGAGGCTCTTGGGATAAAAATTTGTGTCGTGGACTTTTGCAGAAAACTCGGAGTCTTTTTAGGTTTTTAGCTTGAAAGAGGTTTGATATGAGTAAAATGAAGGTGCTTATAGTTGATGATGAGATGCGCATCAGAAAGCTGATCAATGATTTCCTTACTATCAAAGGCTTTATCTGCATTGAGGCTGAGGATGGCGAGGAAGCAGTTGAGAAATTTTATGAGGATAAGGATATAAGCCTGATTATTCTTGATGTTATGATGCCGAAGATGAACGGGTGGGAGGTTGCAAAAACCGTGCGGAAGACCTCCCGTGTTCCGATTATCATGCTGACTGCAAGAAGTGATGAGCAGGATGAGCTGCACGGCTTTGATCTTGGCGTAGACGAATATATTACAAAGCCTTTTTCACCGAAGATTCTTACCGCAAGAGTAGATGCGATACTTCGCCGTACCAACAGTGCTGAAAGTGATTCGGTTACCTGCGGAAAGGTAACTATCAACAGGGCGGCTCATACAGTAACAGCGGCAGGAAGAGATGTTGAGCTAAGCTTTAAGGAATTTGAGCTTCTTGAGTATTTTATCAGTAATAAAAATATTGCGTTAAGCCGTGACAATATCCTTAATAATGTCTGGAATTACGATTATTTCGGAGATTCACGAACCATAGATACTCATGTTAAGAAGCTGAGAGCAAAGCTTGGAGATGCCGGCAACCAGATTAAAACCATCTGGGGAATGGGATATAAATTTACCGAGGAATAATGAAGCACTCTATAAAAAAGAAAATAACGCTGATATTTGCTGCTCTGTTTTCGCTTCTTGTTCTGATTATGCTGGTTTTTTACAGCTTTTTTCTTCTTAAGTACTATCGCAGAGAAAAAATAAAGCAGTTGTGCACAGCATACGAAACAGTC
>CAVALT010000213.1:0-3653 GCA_963589455.1 Clostridiales bacterium | reverse complement strand
GGAACAGAAGGTACGACAGCGGCAGAAAACACCGCAGCAGCTGAGGCAGGCAGCTCAGAGTCTCAGGCAGGTAGTCGGGAGGCAAACTCTGAGAACACTGCTGCTTCGACATCTGAATCGGTGTCAGGAGCTGGGTCAGAGTCCACTGGCGAGTCAATGCCGGTGTCCGGCAGCTCGGAGACGGCATCAGGTACATCGGCTGCAACCGGTTCATCTGCGTCAAAGGAAACGCATGTCGTAGAAGCATCGGTAACAGAGCATCCAAAGTATGAATCGGCAGTTCTGTCTGTAGACAGGCAGGAGCTTGCAGAAGCCGGAATTAACTTTGGCGACAGCTGCAATGTAACCTTCGGCAACGGATATACTCTGATCGATATCCCATACTACAGCGGTTACTATGTCAGGAGTGGCGAACCGGTTATGGTTTCATATTCGGGCAATGATTATGTGCTTATAACCTATAATAACGTGGGCATATGGAAGCAGGCAGGGCTTAAGGAGGGTGATACCGTCAGGGTCGAGCTTAATACGCCGGGACGTTATGCGGCAACCTATGAAGCACTCAAGCAGAAATATTCAAACAACCGCGAGGATTTTGCAAGTGACACTGTTTTTGCTAATTTCAGGGCACTTAAAGGTGGAAGGCTCAAGGACAATTTCCTGTTCAGAGGTGCATCGCCTGTAGATAACGGCAGAGGCAGGGCAGCTTATGCTGACGCACTGGTTAAGGCTAATAATATCAGCTGTGTGATAGACCTCGCAGACAGCGACAAGGATATGCAGAGATATCATTCGGGAAATGACTTTTCGTCAGACTATACCTGGAAGCTATATGAAGAGGGCCGTGATATAACCCTGTCAATGTCCTCGAGCTATTTCTCTGATACCTATAAGGAGAAGCTTGGCCAGGGCTTTAAGCATCTTCTTAAATACGGAGGACCTGCATATATCCAATGTCTCGAGGGCAAGGACCGCACAGGCTTTGTAAGTGCTGTGCTGGAGGCATTTGCAGGCGCACACTATGATGAGATGTGTGCCGATTATATGCAGACCTATGATAATTACTACAATATAAGCAAGGCAGAGACACCTGACCGCTATCAGGCAATAGTTTCACTCTATTTTGACGAATTTATGTCATATCTCTCAGGCATAGATGCAGACGATGAAGAGGCACTCAAGGCCTTTGACTATCATGATGCGGCTGAGAACTATATCATGGAGTGCGGCCTGACCAAGGAAGAGACGGCGCAGCTCGAGGATTTGATAACGAAGTAAATGATAATGAAATAAATGCTGACGCAGTGAAGCAGCTGCACAGCAGTGCCATGCAGTACTAAGGAAATGCTGATTAAATAAACATTTCCTTAACAGCCTCCGGCGGACCTTACGGATTTTCAGGCGAAATTGTTGCTTAGCAACGCAGATCCGGCTTCGGAAACGCTTTAATCAGCGTTTCCGAAGTAAATGCTGACACAGTGAAGCGATTACATGGCTATACTGTGGATAGCTAAACCTGCTAAACTAAGGCTGTCTGAAGCTGCAGAGCTTGTGCTGTTAAACACATGCATTGAATATGAAGCCTGCCTCACGGTGATAAAAACGGGAAGCAGGCTTCGGCAGATAAAAAGGCGGTTTCATAAGCAAAGGTAAATACGTGTTAAAGCTCAGTTACGACTGTGCCGCAACCCGGAATTTCGCAACTTGAAAAATATAATGCAAAATATTTCAAAAAACCGTTGACAAATATTGCTCACTTTAGTAGAATAACCATGCTGTCTGACGGATGTAAAGTTCACGACGAGCAAGCCTCGGTAGCTCAGTTGGTAGAGCAATGGACTGAAAATCCATGTGTCGCCGGTTCGATCCCGGCCTGAGGCAGTTATATGATTTATGCGCGAGTGGCTCAGTGGTGGAGCGTCGCCTTGCCAAGGCGAAGGTCGCGGGTTCGATCCCCGTCTCGCGCTTCTTTTATTTCTCATGAGGGGCTGGAGTTATCCAGCTTCTTTTTTTATCTTCATTTGAAGTGCTTGCTTTTTTATAACAACAATTTATTATTGACTCATAAGTTACTAACTTACGAGTCAATTGTACCGCACCATTAAAAATGGAGGAGATATGGTCATTAATCTTTCAGAGTGACCATACAGAAAGCATTAACGCAGGATTAATATGTAAAGACATTAGGAGAATATACAGCATGGATTACTTATGGGGTGCAGTATAACAAACAGCCTGATGTACACTATAAAAAAAGTAGATGGTGCATGAAAAGGAAGTCGAAGAAGATGGAAGTATGCATGATTTTATACGAAGAGAATGAAAATGAAGCCATTTACCTGTTTGGAGAAACTATGAGTGACATGCGCGGAATAATGCGCATAAACAAGGCAAATCCGTGGTTCTCCGAAATCTCGGAGATGCCGGACGATGACAGTGTGCCATTCGCTTTAGCACGAGGTGCCATTGTTAGACTGATCAGGAAGGCTCTTAACGGTGAATATCCTCAGAAGCTCGGATATTGCCCGGGATGGTAATCAGAACATAATAAAGACATTGAGGAAATGCTGATTTAATCATCGTTTCCTGAAGCTGCAGTCTTAAAGCCTGTGGCTTTTGTAATTGAAAAAATCGGTGTAATGAAGAATTCGGAAAGCTGATGAATATACAGATATTTGGAACCAGAAAATGCAATGATACAAAGAAGGCGGAGCGTTTTTTCAAGGAGCGCGGCATAAAGTATCAGTTCATAGATATGAAGGAAAAGGGCATGAGCAAAGGAGAGTTTAATTCTGTAGCTCAGGCAAACGGCGGCTTGGATAATATGATTAACTGGGATGGAAAGGATAAAGATCTTATTGCGCTTATCAGATATACCGCGGATGAGGATAAGCTCGAAAGAGTGCTTGATAATCCGCAGGTAATAAAAACTCCGGTAGTCAGAAACGGCAGGCAGTCAACTCTCGGTTATCAGCCGGACATATGGAAAAACTGGAATTAAAACCTTTACCGTTAAACGCATTTTGCCACAAAAACCTTTACAAATAAGCTGATATACACTGCAATAAGTAAAGGCTGCAAGCTGGCAAGGACAAAAAGGTCCTTTCCTTTACTGCCACAGGTCTACATATTCCTTAAAACGCGGCAGGACGATGCGCAGGACGCCTCTTTCGTGAGCGGAAAGCAGATGCTTCTTAATCAATCTGTCCCGCAGAGAGGCAAAGCTGGACGGACTGGACATCCTGGATTTAATATTGGCAACACTGCCGTCGGATTCATTTACAATAATCTTAACCAGCTCCTTCTCGGCATTAGTAAGGGTGGACCAGATCAGATCATACTGAGGTCCCATGGAGTCATCAAATTCATCTTCAATTTCTGCATCAATGACGTTTTTATCATGCTTAAAGCAAATCTCACCAAGCACCTGATAAGCATATGCGTATCCTTCTGAAAAGCGCGCGAGCTCAACCGACTCCTCCTTGCCGGCACCAAGCAGTGTTCGGTATTTCATAGCAATGCTGTGCAGATCCAGCGGCGTCATTACGATTGAATCACTTCTTACAAAGAAGGATAAGTGCGGAATGCTTACAAAGTCTTCAATATTTTTGGAGATACCGGTACAGATAAAGCGGATATCCTTATCACTCTCT
>CAVALT010000212.1:0-3682 GCA_963589455.1 Clostridiales bacterium | reverse complement strand
TCTTTTGGAATCTTCGGGGTCTGTGCATTAATTCTTTATTGGTTTTTATTGTGCTTGCTGTCTCGCTGACAGCCAGTTAAATATATCACAGTGTTGAACTCTTGTCAACAACTATTTTATATTTTTTTGAATTTCCTTTTTCAAGGTTATTCAAACGCAGTAGGAGGGATTTGAACCCTCGCGCCGGTTTCCCGACCTACACCCTTAGCAGGGGCGCCTCTTCGGCCTCTTGAGTACTACTGCATTCCTGCCAAATCGTGCATGCTGTATTATACTTAGTACTTTCCAACTTGTCAAACACTATTTTTTATATTTTTATCAACAGCTCTGTACGATTTCTTTACTTTTATCAACATATGCCAACATTTATCCGTATTTCTACTATATCTTGTTGTTTTAGAAATATGCAGATTCAATATGTTATCTTTAGCACATTCTGTATTTCAGCGCGAATTGTCTGTCTGCAAGTAAATTCACGCTGAAATATGGATTGCGGCCAAGGCCCGAGGGCCTCTGGCCAGCCACATCGAGGATTTGCGAAGCAAATTCGAAATGTGTGCTAAACAGTTACTATTGTTTATATTCAGCAAAGGAGAGTCCTTTTCATTTAGGACTCTCCTTTGCTCTGCTGTCATTAGTTTGGGAATTGCTTCTTTAAGGAAATGCTGATTAAATCTGCATTTCCTTAATAATCATTTCCAAAGTTATTTATTCCAGGCAGCTTATTCATTTTCCGTATTATCTGTATCTGCTTCGGGTTCGGCATCTTCTGCTCCGATCCCCTCACTCACGGTATCTGCTTCTCCGGGCTCTTCATTCAAAATACCTTCCGTATCCTGAACATCCTCCGCATCTTCATCATTTCTTGCAACCTTGGCTATGCTTACAATATGCTCGCCCTTCTCCTTATTTACATTCATAAGCTTAACGCCGTTTGCACTTCTTCCGATTACGGATATTCCCTCTATACCGGTTCTCATCATCTGGCCGAGATCGGTTATTATAAGTATATCTGTTCCGTCATTGACAAGCTTAGCTACAACCAGACTGCCTGTCTTATCATTCAGCTTATGGCAGTGTATACCCTTGCCGCCTCTTGTCTGGGATCTGAATTCATCCACAGGAGTCTGCTTTGCCATACCATTTTCAGTAACAGTAAGTAGCTTTTCTCCCTGACTTCTTATCAGCATGGCTATAACCTCATCCTCACTGTCAGACATACGCATGCCTATTACACCCATGGATGTACGTCCGGTTACTCTGATGTCATTTTCATGGAACCTTATAAGCATACCATGCCTTGTAACAAGGAATATTTCCTCGTCGCCCTCGGTATACTTAACCTCTATCAGCTCATCATCCTCCTTGAGAATGATTGCCCTCAATCCGTTCTTGCGTACATTTGCAAAATCAGACAGCGGTGTTTTCTTAATCATTCCGCTTCTTGTTGCCATTACGATCGATGCATTTTCACTGTACTCTCTGATTGGCATCGTTGCGGTTATCTTCTCATCCGGCTGCAGTACGAGCAGATTGGCTATATTGGTTCCTCTTGAGGTGCGTGAGGCCTCAGGTATCTCGTAGGCCTTAAGCCTGTATACCTGTCCCTTATCTGTAAAGAACATTACATACTGATGATTTGTTACCATGAACATATCCTCAATATAATCGTTCTCTATGTTGTTTGCACCCTTTATACCCTTGCCGCCTCTGTTCTGTGCACGGAAATTATCCTCATCCATTCTCTTGATGTAGCCTAATTTCGACATTGTGATAATCATTCTGTCATCAGAAATCATATCCTCAATGTCTATGTCATATTCATCATGAACTATCTGAGTCTTTCTCTCGTCACCGTATTTGTCGGCTATGAGCTGAATCTCGTCTCTTACGACTGTAAGAAGAATATTTCTGTCTCCTAGTATCTCCTGGAATCTCGCAATCTTCTTCTGAAGCTCGGCATATTCCTCCTCGACCTTCTTTCTCTCAAGTCCTGTCAGGGCTCTCAGTCTCATATCCACAATAGACTGAGCCTGTACTTCGGTAAATGCGAACCTCTCTATTAATTTTGCTTTTGCCTCTTCGGTGTCTTCGGCCGCACGAATTATCGAGATTACCTCATCAATATTGTCTATAGCCTTAAGAAGACCCTCTAAGATGTGTGCTCTGTCCTGAGCCTTTTTGAGGTCAAATCTGGTCCTTCTTGTAACTATATCCTCCTGATGCTTAAGGTACTCGACAAGAAGCTGCTTAAGATTAAGCACCTTTGGCTCACCGTCTACAATGACAAGATTGATAACACCGAAGGTTTCCTGCAGCTGCGTATGCTTGTAAAGCTGGTTAAGCACTACCTGCGGATTAACATCACGGCGAAGCTCGATCCTGATCTTTGAATCAGAATTCTTTCCCATCGTATCATTGATTGCCGTTATACCGTCGATTTTCTTATCCTTATGAAGCTCGGCAATATTTTCTATGACACGTGAGCGGAATACCATATAAGGAAGCTCCTTTACGATTATTACGCTCTTGCCGTTAGGGAGTGTCTCTATCTCACATACCGCACGCATGCGTATCTTGCCGCGTCCGGTTCTGTATGCATCCTCTATTCCCTTTCTTCCTACTATGGTTGCACCTGTAGGGAAATCAGGTCCCTTGACAATCTTCATGAGCTCATCGATATCAGTATCTCTGTTCTCATTTATCTTATTGTTTATCATAAGAACGGCAGCCGTTATGCTCTCTCTCAGATTGTGAGGAGGCATATTGGTAGCCATTCCTACTGCAATACCTGTTGTTCCGTTAACCAGGATGTTAGGTATCCTTGCCGGGAGCACCACAGGCTCATCATAACCCTGCTCGTTTGAAAAGTTGGGCACAAAATCTACTGTGTCCTTATTTATCGAATCGAGCATCTCCATTGAAATTTTGCTGAGCTTGCCCTCGGTATATCGTGCGGCTGCCGGCGGATCTCCGTCCTCTGATCCGAAGTTTCCCTGCTTTTCAATAAGCGGATACTTGGTTGACCATGGCTGACCGAGATTTACAAGTGCTCCGTATATTGATGAGTCTCCGTGCGGATGATAATGACCCATAGTTTCTCCGACTATGGTTGCACATTTCTTTGTTTTCTTGTCTGCAGTGGCGCCCATCTTCATTGCCGCATACAGTATGCGTCTCTGAACCGGCTTAAGTCCGTCCTTAACGTCAGGCAGAGCTCGTGAAACTATAACCGACATGGCATAGTCAATGTAGGAGCTCTCCATCGTTTCCTTAAGATCGACGTCCTTTATTTTATCGTATGTATTTGCTTCCATGTATTTCTATGCTTCCTTTATCCTTAAACATCGAGATTCTGTACGTACTTTGCATTTTCCTCAATGAATATTCTTCGAGGCTCTACCTGATCACCCATAAGAGTTGTAAATGTGAGATCCAGCTCTGACTTTGTATTTTCATCCATGTTTACTCTCAGGAGCGTTCTGGTCTCAGGATCCATGGTAGTCTCGGAAAGCTCCTGATCCTCCATCTCACCAAGTCCTTTAAATCTCTGTACGTCGGCATCCTTTCCGACCTTCTCAAGCAGCACATCTCTCTCTGAATCATTGTACGCATAGTACAGCTTTTTATTTTTGCGGACATAATAGAGCGGCGGCTGTGCCAGATATACATGTCCCTGCTT
>CAVALT010000211.1:1887-3706 GCA_963589455.1 Clostridiales bacterium | reverse complement strand
GTTTAACCCTGGTATCATAAAATAAATATTTCAGTTGTTTCTCCATTTGACGAGGCGTTCCTCTAATACGGAGACTATGGCCACCAGCACCATGGCTGCGATGCTTAAGAGCAGTATCGGTGCAAATACACCGGCACCGTCAAGCTGAGTCATCATGCGGCGGCTGAAATAGCCGAGACCGGACTGGGCGCCCAGCCATTCTCCGATAGCTGCTCCTATAAGCGAGAGCGGTATGGCCATCTTAATGGCAGAGAAGAAAAACGGCAGTACTGCAGGCAGCTTAAGCTTAAAGAAAATAGTTCGCTTATCTGCGCCAAAGGTCTGCATGAGCTCTATCATCTCTGTTTTAACGGATTTAAACCCATCAAATACTGTTATGGTTATCGGAAAGAAGGTCATGAGTACGGTGACCAGGACCTTACTCCAGATGCCGTATCCGAACCAAAGCACAAACAGTGGAGCCAGTGCAGTTGTCGGTATCGTCTGACTGGCGATTATGATCGGATAGAGTGCTTTTTCAACATTTCTGCTCATATCCATGAGTACAGCGAGTCCGAGTCCCAGTACAACAGATATAATGAGACCTATGACTACTATCTGCATGGTGGCCGGAAGGTGTGATTTAAACAACGGCTCTCTCAATTCCCACAGTCTCTGTATTATCTGTACAGGCGAGGGCAGTATGTAGGCCGCATCCAGCTTCATGGCACCGGCCTGCCACAGCATGAGCAGAACAAGCATAAGTATTGCTGCCGACAGATTGCCGGATGAATGCCTTTTCATGAGTGCTCCTTTCTGAGCAGGCCTATCAGCTGCTCACGAAGCTTAACCATGTCAGGCTCCTCAAGACTCATGCGGGTACGAGGATAAGCTGCCGGCACCTGCACGGAACGCAGACTGCTTATCGGATAAGTATCTGCGGCCAATACTCTTCCTGACAGAAAAACAGCCTCTTCAACATCATGAGTGATGAAAAGTACTGTTTTATTGTCGCGCTCCCACTGCTCCAGCAGCCATTCGCGCATGCTGAGCCTGGTCAGATAATCCAACGCTGAAAAAGGCTCATCAAGCAGAAGCAGCTCGCAGCCTGTCATAAGTGTTCTTGCAAATGCGGCTCTCTGGCGCATTCCGCCTGAAAGCTCGGAAGGAGCCTTGCTGCCGTAATCTGCGAGACCGACATTTTCCAGAGCCTCATAGACCTTGTCATTCATCTCGGCCTCAGACATGCCGCCCTTTATCTCCAGAGGCAGTCTGATATTTGCCGCAATGCTGCGCCAGGGAAAAAGCAGGTCATTCTGTGGCATGTACCCGCAGTAACCGCTGATTCCGGCAATGTCACTCCCGCCGACATAGATATGTCCGCTCTGCGGCGTGATCAGCTTGTTGACAAGTCTGAATATGGTGCTCTTGCCGCAGCCGGATGGACCTATAAGGCAGACAAATTCTCCCCTGTTCAGGCTAAAGCTCAGTTTGTCTATGGTTGGTGCTGAATCACCGTCATAGCTGAAGCCTACATCCTTAAATTCGAGCTGCTTTTCATTCATCCCGCTCATGAGCGCAGCTCCCAGGCCATATCCCAGAATGCAAGCTCATAGCGCGAGCAGTTGATAAATATCTCCTTGAGACGGTCAAGCTGTGCATAACTTAAATCCGAAATAAGCCTGTCAGTCAGCTCTTCAAGAGCTCTGTTGGCCTTTGCGTATTCAGGTGATGCATAGCCGCGGATCCATTCTCCGAAAAATTCATGCTCTGCGCATGCAGGATTAAGCTCAACCATATGTCTTCCTATATACTCATAGCTTACGGCGCAGCTTAAAAT
>CAVALT010000211.1:0-1877 GCA_963589455.1 Clostridiales bacterium | reverse complement strand
GCTTAAAATTGCAGCCATAATATCGGCGGCACTGCCGTCGTAGGCCACTCTCAGCATATAAGAGGTATAGCTCAGGTTATCAAGTGCAGGCTTAGTGCTCTCGGCCTCTTCAGGGCTTATGCCAAGGCGCTGCATGTAGGATCTGTGGATATCCATCTCCCCGTCAAGGATCTGACTGACATAGCCGGCGCAGACCTTCATGGCCTCACTGTCTGCAGCCTTGACTGTGCCGAGGGCGAAAACCCTTGCATAGTCGTAAAGATACAGATAGTCCTGTATCATATAATATCTGAATTTCTCCTTATCAAGCGTGCCGTCCGCTATTCCCCTCACGAAGGGATGCTCATTGCAGTGCTCCCAGAGCGAAGCGGCTGATTCGATAAGCTCATCAACTTTTCTCTTCATTAATAAATACCTGCTTCATGCCTGCATTTACTCTGCAAAAATGCTCTTAATATCAAAGGCGTGATTCATAGGGCCTGAGCCGGCTCCGAGATCCAGCATGGCACCGAGAGCGCCGCTGATATAGGCTTTTGCGCGCTCAACAGAGGCCTCAAGGCTGTAGCCCTTGGCAAGATTTGATGCAATGGCGCTTGACAGCGTGCAGCCTGTACCGTGTGTGTTGGAATTGTTTATGCGCACACCATTGAACCAGTGATAGCTGCCGTTGCTGTACAGCAGGTCATTGGCATCATTAAGCTTATGTCCGCCCTTGCAGAGAACGGCACAGCCATAGGCTGAGCTGATCAGCTCGGCAGCCTTCTGCATATCATCTGCAGATCTGACGCTTACGCCTGCCAGGCATTCGGTTTCGGGGATATTAGGTGTAAGAACTGTGGCGAGGGGAAGCAGCTCTGTCTTAAGAGTATCGATAGCCTCCTCGCTTATGAGTCTGGCCCCGCTGGTTGCGACCATAACAGGGTCTACGACAATATTGACGGCCTTATACTCCTTAAGCTTGCGCGCAATGGTGCGGATAAGCTCAGAGGATGAGACCATGCCTATCTTGACAGCATCGGGTCTTATATCCGTGAAAATGCTGTCTAACTGAAGTGCCAGAAATTCAGGCGTTACCTCTGATATGCCCTGCACACCTACTGTGTTCTGGGCTGTCAGAGCCGTGATCGCGCTCATGGCATAAACACCGTTTGCGGTCATGGTTTTGATATCTGCCTGGATACCGGCGCCTCCGCTGGAATCGCTTCCGGCGATGGTTAATGCTGTGTTCATAGCTTGCTCCTTTTTGTAGTGCTGCATTAACTTTTATATAGCGTCATGAGGTGGTGCCCCCGACACAACGCTTTTGCCTTTATACCGGAAAATGAAGCTTCCGGTATGAATATAAGAAAAGAGGAGCCGCGCAGGACTCCTCTTGTAAATAAAGCTGCGGATTGTATCCGCCTTTAATCAAAGTATTTCCCTACGTTGGCATTATCCAAATCAGGTTACGGGTAACGGCGATACAGCCGAATCTCAGCCTGCTTATGCAAGCTCCCCTTAATCGGTTCGTACAGGTTTCAGAAATTGTTTAAGAAAATGATGATTAAGAAAATGTAGATTAGATCAGCCTTTTCTTACTATCTCTAAAGCCCCTCTGTTCAGTGCTTTAGCTTAGGCTAATTCGCTGTGTTTGTCAAGACTGTGTGCATATGGGGTGATATCCGGGCTCGGAATGATGGGTGGATTGTTTCACCGACGGAGGCTGATGATATCAGTGTAAAAAAAGCTGCAAAATCCTATGTAGGCCTCCGGCGGATCGCACGGATTTGCAGGGGATTAGCTGCTTCGCAGCACAAATCCGGCGTGGGAACGCTTTAATCAGCGCTTCCTTAATCAAATGACGTGTCAGGACGTAACTGTGTATTTATGAATAATAC
>CAVALT010000210.1:0-3715 GCA_963589455.1 Clostridiales bacterium | reverse complement strand
AGCGTTATATCAAGAGACTTGTTGAGGATGGTGTTGTTGACGGATGGGACGATCCGAGACTTGTTACCATAGCCGCATTAAGACGCAGAGGCTACACACCTGAGGCAATCAGGAAATTTGTTGAGCTTGCCGGCATATCCAAGGCTGATTCAAGCTGTGAGCTTGACATGCTTGAGTACTGCATAAGAGATGACCTGAAGCTTAAGAAGCCGCGTATGCTTGCAGTGCTGCATCCTTTAAAGCTGATCATTGATAATTATCCGGAGGGTGAAACCGAGCTTCTGGATATGCCTAATAACCTGGAGGTTCCGGAGATGGGAAGCCGTAAGGTTACCTTTGGAAGAGAGCTGTGGATAGAGCAGGAGGACTTCATGGAGGTTCCGCCGCATAAGTATTTCAGGCTCTTTCCGGGCAATGAGGTACGTCTTATGGGAGCCTATTTTGCGAAATGCACGGGCTTTGACAAGGATGAAAACGGCAATATTACCACAGTTCACTGCGAGTATGACAGAACTCAGAAGACCGGACAGGAGACACGCAAGGTCAAGGGCACGATTCACTGGGTATATGCAGGTGACTGCTTTGACGCAACCGTAAGATTATATGAGAATCTTGTAGACGAGGAAAAGGGCAAGCTCTCGGCAGACGGTACGCTTAATCTTAATCCGAATTCACTTACTGTGCTGGAGGGCTGCAAGCTGGAGCCCGCATTAAAGGAGGCAAAGGCATTTGACAGCTTCCAGTTTGTAAGAAACGGCTTCTTTAATGTTGACTGCAGGGATTCCAGGGAGGGCGAACCGGTATTTAACCGTATTGTGGGACTTAAGAGCTCCTTTAAGCTGAATAAATGATGACAGATACTAATGCAGAATATAAAAATAAGATAACCTCGGGGATTCCGATATCTCCGCATGACACACTAAGCAACGGACCTGAGATACTTGCGGCTAACTCAGAGGAAAACGGTGCTGCCAAGCTTCGCATAGAGAAGCGTACGCTTGAGGCAACCAATGCAAATGCTACTCCGGAGGAGCTGTGGGAGGATCTGAAGAAAAAGTACCTTTCCTACAGACCGGAGTCTGAGCTTGCTGTGGTTGAAAAGGCCTACGAGGTAGCAAGAGAAAAGCATAAGGATCAGAAGCGCAAATCCGGAGAGCCGTATATAATACATCCGCTCAATACTGCGATAATAGTAACCGAGATTGGCATGGACAGGGATACTGTAGTAGGTGCTCTGCTTCATGACGTTGTAGAGGATACTGACATGACACTCGATCAGGTCAGGGAGATGTTCGGCGATGATGTTGCACTGCTGGTAGACGGAGTCACCAAGCTCACTCAGCTCTCCCTGGATGCCGATAAGATCGAGCAGCAGGCCGAGAGCCTCCGCAAGATGTTCATAGCCATGGCCAAGGACATCAGAGTGGTCCTTATCAAGCTGGCTGACCGTCTGCACAATCTCCGTACCCTTCAGTACCAGTCGGAAAAAAAGCGTTACGAGAAGGCACGTGAGACACTGGATATATATGCTCCGCTTGCTGAGAGGCTTGGTATCAGCAAGCTTAAGGTAGAGCTTGATGATACTGCACTTAAGTATGTGCTGCCTGATGTCTATAATGATATCGCAGCACAGATGAAAATGGTAAAGGATGAGCGTGAGGCCTTTATTGCCCGCATAATCAACGATGTTCAGGCGCATCTTAAGGAAAATGGCATCGTTGCGACCATGAACGGCCGCGTAAAGCATTTCCTGAGCATATACAAGAAGATGGTAAACCAAAATAAGACCATAGACCAGATCTATGATCTGTTTGCTGTCCGTATTATGGTTGATTCGGTCAAGGACTGCTACGCTGCGCTTGGCGTTATCCATGAAATGTATAAGCCTATACCGGGACGCTTCAAGGATTATATTGCCATGCCGAAGCCTAATATGTACCAGTCTCTGCATACTACGCTTATAGGCAAGGACGGCATTCCGTTTGAGATACAGATCAGAACCTATGAGATGCACCGGGTAGCTGAGTACGGTATCGCGGCACACTGGAAATATAAAGAGACCGGAGGATCTAATGTTAAAGCCGAGGGCAGTGACGACAATAAGATGAGCTGGCTGCGTCAGATTCTGGAGTTCCAGAATGATGCAAGCGATTCCAAGGACTTCCTCAATATGGTCAAGTCCGATTTTAACATGCTCAACGATAATGTGTACTGCTTCACGCCATCGGGTGACGTTAAGCCGCTGCCGTTTGGCTCGACTCCGATAGATTTTGCATACAGCATACATTCTGCAGTCGGCAATCAGCTTGTCGGGGCAAGAGTTAACGGTAAGCTTGTGCCTATAGATTATAAGCTTGAAAATGGTGATCAGGTTGACATAATTACCTCACAGAATTCCAAGGGACCAAGCCATGACTGGCTTAAGGTAGTTAAGTCTACCCAGGCGAAAAACAAGATCAATGCCTGGTTTAAAAATATTAACCGTGAGGAAAATATAGTCAAGGGCAAGGATATGCTCGAGCATTACTGCAGATCCAAGGGAAGGACACTTGCAGAGCTCAGCAAGCCTGAATATATGGATGCTGTATTACGGCGCTACGCGGTTAAGGACTGGGATACTGTGCTCGCCTCTGTAGGTCATGGCAGCCTTAAGGAGGGACAGGTTGTAGGAAAGCTTATTGAAGCTAAGCTTAAGGATGAGAAGAGCCGTATTACCGATGAGCAGGTGCTTGCTGCCGCACAGTCTCAGAATGATCAGGGAAATGAGCAGGAGAGCAGTCAGTCGCAGACAGCACGCAAAACCAATAAGGGCGGCATTATTGTCAAGGGCATTAATGATCTGTCTGCAAGATGCGCCCATTGCTGTAATCCTGTACCGGGAGATGAAATTATCGGCTTTGTTACAAGAGGAAGAGGAATCACCGTGCATCGTACGGACTGCATCAATATGCTCAGTCTTCCGGCCTCTGAGAGAAGCCGTATAATAGAGGCTGAGTGGGATGTCGGAGATAATGCAGGAGACACTTATTCAGCTGAGCTTCGAATCTACTGCAACAATCGTATCGGACTTCTGGTTGACATCTCCAGAGTATTTTCTGAGGCAGGCATAGATATTACAAGCATTAACATGAAGAATTCCAAGAGCGGAACCGGAACGCTCCAGCTTACCTTTGACATACACGGCAAGGATGAGCTCACAAAGATAGCTGAAAAGCTTAAGTCCGTTCCTGACGTTCTTGATATTACAAGAGCAATCGGCTGATGAAGGTATATATACATAACACAGCCTTTCCCGGTTATGACAATGACATAAGGGCTCTCGTGCTTTCTTTTTATCCGGGAGCGGTGCCTGTGTTTGATGCAGACGCTGCTGCAAACTGTGCCTCAAACTGCAGGGGCGTACCTGCAACAGCAGTATCAGCTGCAGGAATGACTGCACCATATACCGGCGCCGTGTCAGACACCGCTGCACTAAAGGCTTCAGAAGCATCAGCGGTAGCAGTATATGCAGAGAATGACGCTGCAAACTGCGGCATACGATTCAGGGACGGGGACATTTACCTTGATATTGATGCAATTGCGCCTGGAATCGAACGTGATGAAGTGAGATTCAATGAGAAAACCAATCTCAAGAGAGCTCTTTATATGCTTCTGTCAAAGGCGAGCGAAAAAGAGCTTCCGTGGGGCACACTTACCGGAATACGGCCGGTAAGGA
>CAVALT010000209.1:0-3715 GCA_963589455.1 Clostridiales bacterium | reverse complement strand
TTGCCTGCAAGCAGTCAATTCATACTGAAATACTGAAGGTGCTGAACAGATACAGAATAAGATGAACATTAGAGCCGCCCGGAGCGGCAGAATGGGGATCAGGATGAAGATATTTGATACGCTGCAGCGCAGAAAGGTTGATTTTGAACCTATAGAGCCAGGCAAGGTCGGCATCTATGTATGCGGACCGACAGTATATAATCTGATACACATCGGCAATGCACGTCCGATGATAGTGTTTGACACCTTCAGACGCTACCTTGAGTACAAGGGCTACGAGGTTAATTATGTGTCTAATTTCACGGATGTGGATGACAAGATAATCAAGGCTGCCAATGAAGAGGGCGTAGATGCCTCCGTGATTTCAGAGCGTTATATAGCAGAGTGCAAAAAGGATATGAGTGCACTTAATATCAAGCCTGCAACGGTTCATCCGCAGGCCACCAAAGAGATCGACGGCATGATCAGGATGATACAGACGCTCATAGACAACGGCCATGCTTATGTGGCAGAGGACGGCACGGTATATTTTGCGGTTGCAACGGACAAGGGCTACGGCAAGCTTAGTCATAAGGATATGAATGAAATGATGTCCGGTCTGCGTGACCTTAAGGTAAGCGGTGAGGAGCAGAAAAAGGATCCCAACGACTTTGTGCTCTGGAAGCCTAAGAAGGAGAGTGAGCCCTCATGGCCTTCACCGTGGTGTGAGGGACGTCCGGGCTGGCATATCGAGTGCTCGGTGATGAGCCAGAAGTACATAGGCGATACTATAGACATCCACTGCGGAGGAGAGGATCTTATCTTCCCGCATCATGAAAATGAGATAGCTCAGTCAGAATGTGCAAGCGGAAAGCCCTTCTGCCATTACTGGATGCACAACGGCTTCCTTAAGATAAACAATGAGAAGATGTCCAAGTCACTCGGCAATTTCTTTACGGTAAGAGATATCACCGCTGATTATGACCCGATGGTGCTGAGACTCTTTATACTTAGTGCACAGTACAGAACACCGCTGAATTTCTCCAGGGAGCTTATGGATCAGATCAAGGCCAGCTACGAGCGTATACTTAACTGCACGGATAAGCTTGATGCTCTGCTTAAGACAGCTGCAGATACAGAGGAAACTGAGGCGGAAAAGGAGAACAGGGCTAAGATAGAAGGCTTTATCAGAGATTTTGAGGCTGCAATGGAGGATGACAATAATACTGCCAATGCAGAGACTGCCGTATTCGAGATAGTAAGAACTGCCAATGCCTCGGCAGATGAGCATTCATCCAAATCTTACCTTGAGCATGTAAAGTCGGTTATAGAGACTCTCTGTGACGGAGTGCTCGGAGTTATCTCAATGCGCAGGGCCGAGGTGCTTGATGCAGAGGTTGAGGAGCTTATAGCAAAGCGTCAGGCAGCACGCAAGGCAAAGAATTTTGCTGAGGCTGATGCAATCAGAGCCAAGCTTACCGAGATGGGCATTATACTTGAGGATACCAGAGAGGGCGTTAAGTGGAAGCGCGCATGATGAATGGTGCTTCGCTTGCATACATAGGCGATGCGGTCTTTGAGCTTATGTCGAGGCAGTATGTGCTTGAGCATGGCTCAAAGCAGCCTGACAGGATGCATAAGCATAACACTGCCATAGTCAATGCTGCAGCCCAGTCGGTTATGACAGGAGCTATCTTAGAGCAGCTGTCAGAGGAGGAGCTTGGCATATACAAAAGAGGGCGCAATGCCAGCACTGCGACGACGGCAAAGCACCAGACAATAGGCGACTACAGGCGTGCTACCGGACTTGAGGCACTCTTCGGATATCTGTACCTGACAGGACAGGAAGAGAGAGCAAGAGAGCTTTTTGCGGTCGGAATTGAAGCTCTGAAGGAAGAAAAAGATAAAGAAAAGTAACTGTTTAGCACCCATCTCGAATTTGCTTCGCAAATCCTCGATGTAGCCGGCCAGAGGCCCTTCGGGCCTTGGCCGCCTTCCGTATTCCAAAGTAAATTCGCCTGCAGGCAGTCAATTCACAGTGGAATACGGAAGGTGCTAAACAGATACAAAGAAAAAGAAAACTGATATACGTCCTGGAGCCTGGGAGCTGCCGGTACAGCTAAGCTGCAGCAGCCTCTCCCCGGACGATATCCTGCATAAAAGCTGTACGGAGCTGTTACCGGAGATGATTTTATTCGGCAGCAGCTCCTGTTTATTAAGAAACGGAGCAGAACGAATGAGCAATCAGGAAAATGAACACATGTCAAGAAGAGAGGTGCTCGGAACAGCCTCAATAGGCGAGCTTATGCTTAAATTCGCAGTGCCGAGCATAGTCGCGATGCTTGTCAGCGCAGTATACAACATCGTAGATCAGATATTCATAGGCCAGGCAGTAGGAACGCTTGGAAATGCGGCAACTAATATAGCATTTCCCTTATCCATGTTCTGTACTGCACTCGGACTGCTGTTCGGTATAGGAGCTGCAGCCAACTTCAATCTGAATATGGGCAGGCGGGATTATGAGCATGCACCGTATTTCATAGGAAACGGAACCTCCATGCTTGTTATAAGCGGTGTTTGCCTGATGCTTATAACAGAGCTGTTTTTAAATCCTATACTTAAGGGCTTTGGCTCGCCGGCGGATGTAATGCCGTATGCAAGGACCTATGTAAGCATAACCGCCATAGGCTTTCCTTTTCTTGTGCTGACCATAGGCGGCGGCCACATTATAAGGGCTGACGGAAGCCCAAATATGACCATGATCTGCTCACTCTCGGGAGCAATAATCAATACGGTGCTGGATGCTCTCTTTGTGTTCGGCTTCGGACTCGGCATTGCAGGAGCGGCGTGGGCAACAGTTATAGGGCAGGTTGTTTCGGGAATCATAGCCATAGTCTATATTTCGCATTTCAAGACTCTTCCTGTTAAGAAGGAGCATTTTGTGCCAAAGCCAAAGCTGATTGCGGAGACGGCAGCACTCGGAGCAGCCTCCTGTGCAAATCAGCTTGCAATGATGGTGGTAACCATAGTGCTCAATAATTCACTTAAATACTACGGAGCACTGTCAGCCTACGGTGAATCAACTCCGATAGCTGTAGCCGGAATTGTCATGAAGGTTAATCAAATAGCCTTTGCGATAATAATAGGAATAGCTCAGGGCAGCCAGCCTATAGAGAGCTTTAACTACGGAGCAGGCAATTATTCGAGAGTTAAGGAGACCTACATGATGGCACTTAAGGCGGCAGCCTGCGTGTCGATCCTTTCATTTATACTGTTCCAGACCTGCCCGAGAGCATTGCTTGGAGTATTCGGAAGCGGAACGGAGGAGTACTACAGCCTTGGCGTGAAATTCTTCAGGATATTCCTGTTCTTCACCTGGGTTAACTGCATACAGCCTGTAACCTCACAGTTCTTTGCATCAGTCGGAAAGCCGGGCAAGGGTATGTTTGTGTCACTGACAAGACAGATAATATTCTTTCTTCCGGCACTTGTAATACTGCCGATGATATTCGGCATCGAGGGCGTACTCTATGTGGCTCCGATAGCGGATGTGCTTGCAGCAATAGTAGCGGCAGTCATGGTAGCAGGTGAATTCCGTGAAATGACGGCAAAGGAAGTGTGAATCTAAGAAAATGCTGATTAAATCAGCATTTTCTTAGCAGCCTCCGGCGGATCGCACGAATTTGCAAAGCAGTTAATTCCTTTGCAAATCCTTGGCAGCCGCGTCCCAGGCAAA
>CAVALT010000208.1:0-3717 GCA_963589455.1 Clostridiales bacterium | reverse complement strand
ACTTAAGGCGGCTGAGGCAGTTATTCGAATTTTTCGAATAACTGAGCCTTCATCATTTTCTCTACGCTCTCCAGCGAAATATATTCATCCCTTTTAAAACCATTACAGTCAGTATATCATGACTTTATAAATTTTTCAGATAACAAAGCATCCTTATAGCATTTTGGAATAGCTAACATAATAAAATGTTTGATTAATTCCGCATCCTATTATGTTATACTTAGCATGTATATTAAGGTACATTTTCTTCGGAAGGTGGCTTTTGTTCATAATCAGCAGGATCAGTGCTCAAATTTTTTCTGCCTGACGGCACGGCAGCGAATTTTGAAGCCCTTGGCCCCTGCTTTATTTAATCAGCTTTCAGGAGGTATACATAAATGTTTAAGAAGGTCGATGTTAAGGAGCTTAAGCAGAACGTTTTCAACGAATATGAGAATAACTGGATGATAGTTTCAGCTAAGAATCCGGCTGGAAAGATTAACGGCATGACGGTAAGCTGGGGTGCACTCGGACGCTTCTGGGAGAAGCCTGCTGTTACCATATATATTCGTCAGTCCAGATATACAAAGGAATTTATCGATTCGCAGGATTATTTTACCGTAAGCATGTTTGACGGCCACAAGAAGGAGCTTGGCATCTATGGCTCGAAGACCGGAAGAGACTGCGATAAGCTTAAGGAGTCCGGCATGCATCTTGTCGAGCTTGACGGCCAGCCGGCCTATGAGGAGAGCAAATGCGTATTTGTATGCAAAAAGCTCTATCAGGATGATTTCAGATTAGAGGATCTTACCGCTGAGCAGAGAGCTGAGTATTATGCAAACGGCGATTACCACACAATGTATATCGCAGAGATAACTGCCTGCTATATCAACGAGTAAACAGGCGGATATTTAAGGCCGGACATACTTTTATATTCAGATTTTGAAGCATTTGACCATGGTTTTTTTTAAATAATGTAACTGTCTGCTTTAAAATCTGAAAGGCGGCTGCTCAACGCAGCCGCCTCTTTTTTCGGTTCTTCCTCGTGTATATCTTTGTATTTCCTTACAGTCTCTCAAACACTCTGTAGCCCAGCAGATATTCATCCACCTGACTTGCACAGTCACGACCCTCAGCAATAGCCCGGACAACAAGAGAAGCACCTGTTCGCATATCTCCGGCTGTAAAAAGTCCCTGGCGGTCGGTTCTGTGCTCGGCTGTCTGTCCTGCTGCAGGCATCGGCTCTGCTCCGAAGCTCTGAAGCAAACGCTTATCGCAGCCTGCAAAGCCCGATGCGATTATAAGAAGATCTGCTTTAAGCTCCTCTTCGCTGCCCTTAAGTTCCTCATAACCGCCCTTGCCTCTCTTAAGCTTAACGGTCTGAACTCCTGTCAGCCTTCCGCTTTCATCACAGCTTATGCTCTTTACTCCGGTTTCGAATACTCTTATATCTCTGCCGTACAGAGCAATCGCCTCCTCCTGACCGTAGCCAAGGCCTGCATTTTCATCATATTCAGGCCATACAGGCTTCTTGTCTGTGCTCTTAGCTCTTCTTATAAGCTGTGTGACAGAGGCCGCTCCCTGTCTTACTGCTGTTCCAATACAGTCATTGGCCGTATCTCCGGCACCTACTACGATGACATTAAGACCGGCAGCAGATATCTCCGGAGTATTGTCAAGCAGATGCTTGGTCTCTGCCGTAAGATATTCCATAGCATAATACACGCCGTTAGTCTTTACTCCCTCTGCCTTAAGAGTCTCAAAGGCCTCAAGCGGTCTCGGAATTTCAGCCCCGCAGCAGAGTACAACAGCATCATAGTGCTTCATAAGCTCTTCAGCCGGGATGAAGCCTGTACTGTTAGAAGAGGCAGCAGAAGCAGACTCTGCACTGCTGTCATGCCCTGATATTGTTTTGCCGGCAGTGCCTGACTCAGCAGCAGACGCCGCTGGTGCTGAAGCCTCTGCTGCGGCACCGAAGCTGTAAGCTGCCTCATCCGCATCAGTCTTAACAGTCTCGATTCCGACTGCCATGCCTGTTATAAAGCGCACACCCTCCTGCTTCATAAGCTTGACTCTGCGCTCGATTATGCTCTTATCAAGCTTCATATTCGGAATGCCGTACATCAGGAGTCCGCCGATACGGTCAGCCTTTTCATATACGGTTACACTGTGGCCTCTGTGATTAAGCTGATCCGCGCAGGCAAGTCCTGCAGGGCCGCTGCCTATAACGGCAACCTTCTTGCCCGAACGCAGCGCCGGAGCCTTCGGCTTTATTTTTCCGTCTCTGAAGGCTGTTTCTATGATAAACAGCTCATTTTCATGCACCGTAACCGGAGTATCATATTTGCCGTTAATACATGCTCTCTCACAGAGTGCAGGGCAGACTCTTCCCGTAAATTCAGGGAAATTATTGGTCTTGAGCAGTCTGTCGAGCGCGTGTGTATAGTTTCCGTTGCAGACCTCATCATTCCATTCCGGTATGAGATTGTGCAGCGGACATCCGATGAGCTTGCCGCCGTAATTAACAGCCGACTGGCAGAACGGCACGCCGCAGTTCATGCATCGTGCCCCCTGCTTTCTGCGTTCCTCCTCACAGAGCTCATGCTTAAATTCATCAAAGCTCTTTATTCGCTCTAAGGGCGCGCAGACTTCATTTTCAGCTCTTGTATATTCCATGAATCCTGTTGGCTTTCCCATCTTATCTGCCTCCCTTCTTGATGCTTAAAAATGCCTCGAGCACTGCATCGTCATGCTTCATGCCCTTTTCCTCAAACTCAGCTATAACATGCAGCATCTTCTGATAATCCTTCGGAATGATTTTCTTGAAGCTCGGCAGATATTCCTTAAAGCTCTTAAGTATCCTGCCGGCAACCTCAGAGCCGGTCTCCTTATAATAGTCAGTGATAATATCCTGAAGCTCTGTAATATCCTGCTTCTCACTCACTGTGCTCATATTGATCATTTCCTTGTTCAGTCTCTTGTACAGTGAATGATCCTCATCGAGTATATAAGCTATTCCTCCGCTCATTCCGGCTGCAAGATTCTTGCCCGTAGGACCGAGTATTACAGCACGTCCTCCCGTCATGTATTCAAGGCCGTGGTCACCGCAGCCCTCAGCTACAGCAACCGCACCCGAATTTCTTACGCAGAAGCGTTCTCCGGCAATGCCGCAGACATAGGCTGTGCCGCTTGTAGCTCCGTAGAGTGCAACATTTCCAATGATGATGTTCTCTGACGGCGTTATCCTTGACTTGGCGGACGGGGTTACCACAAGCTTTCCGCCGGACAGACCCTTTCCGAAGTAATCATTTGCATCGCCGCTCAGTCTGAGTGTAAGGCCTGACGGTATGAACGCACCGAAGGACTGTCCTCCGTTTCCTGTGCATTTTACGGTAAATGTATCCGTCGGCACCTTTGTTCCGCACTGTCTTGTTATCTCTGAGCCAAGCAGCGTTCCGAAGGTTCTGTCAGTGCTTGTTACGCTTACTGACTCGGTGTGCTTATTCTGCTTTTTAAGCGCTGACTTAAACTTTGGAATCAGCAGACGGTCATCTGCAGTCTTTCCGAGCTCAAAGTCATATACATCCTCAGGAACAAAATGCCTCTTTTCAGCATTTGCATAGGCCTTATTGACAATAGTGTCAATGCTCACTGACATTGCTCGCTCAGTCTTAAGCCTTGTCCTCTTCTTAAGGAAGTCGCAGCGGCCCACCATATCGTCGAGCCTGCGCACTCCAA
>CAVALT010000207.1:0-3719 GCA_963589455.1 Clostridiales bacterium | reverse complement strand
GTTTGATACTATGTATGAGGCTAACGGAGTAGGACTTGCAGCTCCGCAGGTCGGCGTACTTAAGCGTATATTTGTATGTGATGTAGGGGCTGAGGAGCCTGAACCGTATGTATTTATCAATCCTGTTATACTTGAGAAGAGCGGAGAGCAGACGGGTGATGAGGGCTGCTTAAGCGTTCCGGGATATCAGGGCGTTGTTACTAGAGCAGATCATGTCAGGGTGAGAGCCCTTGATGCCGATATGGAGGAGTTTGAGCTTGAGGCTGACGGACTCCTTGCAAGATGCATTCAGCATGAGGAGGATCATCTTCATGGCATACTCTATATTGACAAGGTAACGGGAGAGCTTAAAAGCGCAGGCGAGGCAGAAGAAGAGGAAGAGCAGTAATGAGGGTCGTGTTCATGGGTACGCCGGACTTTGCGGCGATTAATCTTGAATATCTGCATAAGGCAGGACATGAGATAATTGCAGTCGTAAGCCAGCCGGACAAACCCGTAGGCAGGCACAGCGAGCTGAAGCCGACTGAGGTAAAGCGCAGGGCTCTTGAGCTTGGCATAACCGAGATACTCCAGCCGGAGAAGGCCTCAGATCCGGAATTCATCGCACGCATAAGAGAGCTTAAGCCTGACGTGGCTGTAGTTACGGCTTACGGAAGGATACTTAAGAAGGAGCTGCTTGAGATACCGCGGTACGGATGCATTAATGTTCATGCCTCTCTGCTTCCGAGATGGAGAGGAGCAGCACCGATACAATGGGCTGTTATAGAGGGTGATAAGGAAGCCGGCGTTACTGCCATGCAGATGAATGAGGGCCTTGATACCGGAGATATTCTGAGAGTCAGAAGGCTTGAGATCTCAGAGGATGAGACCGGAGGCTCGCTCTTTGACAGGCTTGCCGTGCTTGGAGGAGAGCTTATCTGTGAGACTCTTGCACTTGCTGAAGCAGGGGAGCTTCATCCTATGCCGCAGGGCGAGGAGGGTGCATGCTATGCTCCTCAGCTTACTAAGGAGATGGGCAGCATTGACTGGAGCCGCGATGCGTTAAGCATAGAGAGGCTGATCCGCGGGCTCAGTCCGTGGCCGGGAACCTTTACCCATTACAACGGACGTCTTCTTAAGATACACAAAGCTGCCATCGCAGGCAGTGATATATTTAAGCCGGGGACGGCACCCGGAACCGTAGCATCGGCAGACGGACGCATTTACGCAGCCTGCGGCAGCGGAGCAATAGAGATACTTGAGCTGCAGCCGGAGAGCAAAAAGCGCATGAAGGCTGAGGATTATCTCAGAGGCAATGCCGCAGAGGGCTGCTTCGAAAGGATTTAAGGCTATATGTATTATTACTATTATGACTGGACTTATATATTTATACTCATAGGTGCAGGATTATCACTTTGGGCCTCATATAATGTCAACGGACTTATCACCCGCTACAGGAAGGTTAATTCGGCATCCGGAATTACGGCTGCGGAGGCGGCAAAGCGCATCCTTAACGACAACGGTATTTATGACGTGTCAGTAAGGATGATTTCATGTGCCTCCTCAGATTATTACAGCCCTTCGGCCAAGGAGGTCTGCCTGCTCAGTGAAAATTATAATTCCACCAGCATTGCCAGCATAGGCATCGCAGCACACGAATGCGGACATGCCATCCAGGATGCTACAGGATATTTTCCGCTCACTGTGCAGCGTACGCTGGCACCGGTATGCTCCATTGGCTCCAGAGCCGGAGTCTATATCGTTATAGCAGGAATTATACTTTCGCTGGACCCGCTGCTTAACCTCGGCATAATTCTGTTTTTCTTCGGAGTGGCATTTTCCATACTGCTGCTTCCAATAGAGTATAATGCTTCAAACCGTGCACTGAGGATACTTGAGAGCAACGGACTTCTGCGCGGACAGGAGCTTGCCGGAGCAAAAAAGGTACTGAGAGCGGCAGGACTTACCTATGTGGCAGCAGCTGCCTCAAGCATACTGCAGCTTCTGAGACTTTTACTTATATCCAGACAGAGGAAACGCTGATAAGGCATGAGAGTATTCGGAAATAAAAAATCATACAGAATCAGGGACTACAAAAACGCGCGGGACATCGCGCTTTTTGTGCTGATTGAGATATGTGAAAACAGGCGCAAATCCAATACCATACTCAGAGAGAGCTTTAATGAGGCAGAAAAGCACGGAGCAGCGCTCGACGGTACTGACAGAGCCTTCGTTGAGCGCATAGTGATAGGCAGTCTCGACAGACTCATAAGTCTTGACCTTATACTGGAGCGCTTTCTTTCGAAGCCCATGAAGAGCCAGAAGCCGCTGATCAGGGCTGTGCTTCGGATGTCACTCTACCAGATCATGTATATGGACAGGGTTCCGGACAGTGCAGCTGTCAACGAGGCCGTAAAGCTCACGAGACTTCACGGCATGGACGGTATGTCAGGCTTTGTTAACGGTGTACTTAGAGCTGTCGTAAGAGATAAAGAGGCCGGAGGCAGCAGACTGGAGTTAGGAGCTGACAGCTCAGCCAGGTATTCATTGCCTGCATGGATTGCTGCACTTCTTGAGCGTCAGTACGGAGAGGCTGCAGAGCAGATATTTGCAGCATATCTTGCAGACCGCAGAGAGACAGTAAGGCTTAATTTATCAAGAGTGTTAGCTGACGGCAGAGCAGAGGACAGCGTCGCAGCAGAGCGTTATATAGCAGAAAGCCTTATGGAAGCTGGCTTCACTGCCGCGCCTGTCGATATGGAGGCAATTATAAGCTCGTCCGTGTATTCAGACAGGCCGGGACTTAAGCCTCCTGTTATGTATGAGCTTTCAGGAGGCGGTGATATATCGCGTACGGAGGCATTTTCCGAAGGCTATATTACGGTACAGGATCCTGCCTCTGCGCTTGTAGCCTGCTTTGCTGCAGCAGAGGGCGGCGATACCGTGATCGATGTATGTGCGGCACCGGGTGGCAAGAGCCTTGCTGTTGCCGAGCTTGCCGGGGATGCCTGCAGGATAGAGGCCAGGGATGTATCCGCTGCCAAGACAGCCCTTATAGAGGAAAATGTTAAGCGCTGCGGGTACAGAAATATCAGCGTAAGAGTACTCGATGCACTGAAGCCGGATGAGGACAGCCTCTACAGGGCAGATGTGCTGCTTGCGGATCTTCCTTGCTCCGGGCTTGG
This sequence comes from Clostridiales bacterium, assembly GCA_963589455.1. Taxonomy (GTDB): domain Bacteria; phylum Bacillota; class Clostridia; order Lachnospirales; family Lachnospiraceae; genus Avilachnospira. The sequence goes on along the minus strand of CAVALT010000207.1, from coordinate 555 downwards.
CGTTATAGCCAAGAAGCCGGATATCAAGCTGAATCTTGAGAGCTTTTCCGTAGGAGAGCTTCAGAGTCTTCAGCGCGACATACTGAATAATGTAAGCCGTTTTGTTAAGCCTAAGGGCAGGCTTATATACTCGACCTGCACCTTAAGCAGAGAGGAAAATGAGGACAATGCCGCATATATAGAGTCAGAGCTTGGCTTTAAAAGGACGGCAGAATGCAAGCTGCTTCCGTCCGTGCATAATGACGGCTTCTATATAGCGGTATTTCAGAAAAAGTACTGATGCAAAAGCGGATAACAAATTGGTGCTGCACTGCATGATCAAGCAGCTGTCAGCATATCAGACATTAATAAAATACATGGATAAAAAGGACATCTGTGAACTTAATATAGACGAGCTTAAGGCAGCAGTCAGAGAGCTTGGAGAGCCTGGGTTCCGTGCTGCGCAGATTTACGGCTGGCTTCATAAGAAGCATGCGGAGAGCTTTGACAGCATGAGCAATATATCAAAGGCTCTTAAGGAGAAGCTTGAATCAGCCTATTATATTACTGTGATGC
>CAVALT010000206.1:0-3719 GCA_963589455.1 Clostridiales bacterium | reverse complement strand
TACCGAGATGCGAAGGAGCACCTGATAATCATCAACTGCCTTGATAACAGCAGTAAGGAAGAGGAGGAACTTAAGATTTTTCTCCGGATTCCTGCCAGGATTTAACAGGTTCTCTCCGGCTGAGCTTGTAAGCGACCAGTTATTGTGCTTGCCGGAGCCGTTGATGCCCTCAAACGGCTTCTCGTGCAGCAGACATACAAAGCCGTGGCGGTTTGCAACCTTCTTCATGATGTCCATGGTAAGCTGATTGTTGTCTACGGCAATATTGGCTCTTGCAAATATCGGCGCCATCTCATGCTGGCACGGTGCAACCTCATTGTGCTCTGTCTTGGAATATATGCCAACCTTCCAGAGCTCCTCATCAAGCTCCTTCATGAAAGCCTTAACTCTCGGTCTGATGGTGCCGTAATAATGGTCATCGAGCACCTGTCCCTTAGGGGTCGGAGCACCGAACAGAGTACGCTCTGTAAGTATCAGATCCCTGCGCTTTGCATAATCCTCCTTATTGATAAGGAAATACTCCTGCTCAAGTCCTACCGAAGGATATACATACTTTGCGTTGTCTCCGAAGACACGAAGCACTCTGACTGCCTGTCTGTTAAGTGTATCAAGGCTGCGCAGAAGAGGAGTCTTCTTATCAAGCACTGCACCGTCGTAGGAGCCGAAGGAGGTCGGAATGCACAGAGTATCCTCTCTTATAAATGCGTCCGAGGTCGGATCCCATACCGTATAGCCTCTTGCCTCAAAGGTCTCTCTGATGCCTCCTGATGGAAATGATGACGCATCCGACTCTCCCTTAAGGAGTGCCTTGCCCGAGAGCTCGAGAATCGGCTCTCCGTCAGCGTCTCTGTCCAGAAATGAATCATGCTTCTCTGCTGTCGAGCCTGTCATAGGCTGGAACCAGTGAGTGTAGTGTGTGGCACCCTTGCTGACTGCCCACTTCTTCATAGCCTCGGCAACCTCATCTGCCAGGCTCCTCTCCATAGGCATGCCCTCATTTCTGACCTTCATCAGTCTCTTGAAGGATTCTGCGGTAAGAGTATCCCTCATTACCTTCTCGTTAAATACCATGCTTCCAAAGCTGTCTGCAAACATTTCTTCCCCCGTTCACCGTCCGTCATCGCCCTTGATGCCGTCCGGTTTTAATAAATGTTTTTGTGATAGTGTTGAGCACCCTCTTTTTGTCCGCAGTCCACTGCGGCCATATGAGAAGCTGCTTTGGTGCGTCTCCGGTTATGCGGTGTATTGTAATCTCCCTCGGGAGCATTGCTATAAGCTCCGTAATGAGCTCAGCATAACTTGTGATATTATAGCATGTAAGAAAAGTACCGTCATTAAGTTTTATGATATCAGCGGCGGCATAAATACTACCCTGGATATTGCCTTGGACGCTGCTGCTGCAGCTAACCCCCGTGCTGTCAGAAATGCTGCTAATGCCGCTTCGGATGCCTTCGGTCGAAGCACTGCTCAGCTGCAGCATAGTATCACAATCACCGTATCTGTGCATAACATCCTCCGGCAGCCGTGCAGCAAGTGCAGTACCCCGAAGCACATGCAGAAGCTGCAGCTTAATGCCGTCAATATGCCTGCCGGCAGCCTTAAGCTCAGCCAGATAACGCACGGTCTCTGCCGTCCTTTTCCGGTCCTCTCCGGGCAGGCCTATAATCACATGCACGACCACTCTGATACCTGCTTCCTTAATCCGCCTTACGGCATCCTCAAATACCGGAAGCTCATAGCAGCGGTTTATATATCGGGCCGTGTCCTCATGCACGGTCTGAAGCCCAAGCTCGACATATACAGGCTTTCTTTCATTGATAGACTTTAGTCTCTGCAGCATGGACTCCGCTATGCAGTCAGGCCTTGTTGCTATTGATAGTGCAAGTATCTCAGGTCTTGCCGCAGCCTGTTCAAAGCAGTCTGCAAGATAAGCCTCATCGCCGTAGGTTCCTGTAAATGACTGAAAATAAGCCATATAGCCTGCAAAGCTTTTGCTCAGCTTTTTGCTCACACGCAGCTTTGCCCGCTCGATCTGCTCGTCAATCGAAGCTGCATTTTCCGCAAAATCACCTGAGCCTCCGGCACTGCAGAAGATGCAGCCGCCTGTTCCGCAGCTTCCGTCACGATTAGGGCAGGTATGAGCAGCCGTGAGCGCCAGCCTGTACACCTTGCCGCCGAACCGCTCTCTCATCTCATCGTCAATGCTTCTGTAGAATTCACTCACTTCAGCCTCACCGGACTTACCGCCATCTCCCAGGCCTCAGTCAGCCTGTCCTCCTCATCGTAGCAGAGCTTTAAGGAAAATGTCTCCTGCCTGTCCTTAAGCAGATATTCAAGCATGTACCTGTCGCCCTCCCAGAGCTCAAGGTCCTTAAGTATCCTGTCCTTTCTGACCCAGGCAAATATTCCCTCGTCACATTCCGGAACCGGAAGCTCAGCCGAATCCGGATCACAGACTCCACCAGTCACATCAGCTCCTGCTTCCGCCTCAGTATCGTAATCTGCAGATTTATCCCTTCTATCCTTCTGCGTAAGCGGCGGCACTGCAGTCTCAAATTCAGTGCTCGTATATACAAATATATATTCTGGATCCTTATCAGCATATACAAAGCAGATAAGGCCTCTGTAACGGAAGCCCTTAAGCGTAAAGCCGGTTTCCTCCCTGACCTCTCTTATCAGACATTCCTCCGGAGACTCTCCGTACTCGAATTTGCCGCCTGTGCCTATCCATTTGCCCTTATTAACATCGATCTTTTTCTTGACCCTGTGCAGCATAAGATAGCTGTCATTTTTCTCAAGATAACAAAGTGTGGTAAGCTTTGTCTGCATAGGTTTATCCCGTCCTTAGTTCTTTTTTGCTGTCTAGTTACATTGTCAACAACAGAAGCAATGGTGATAGTTGACAAGCCTGAGTCATCCGACTCCGCCCAACATATCATTGCGTCTTGTAATCTGCGTTTATGCGATATACCGTCTGTCACGTCTCGGCATATATATCTGCCCTCAGCCTCTCAATGAAGCTGTGCAGTATCTCCCCTGTTATGCCCCAGATAATGCCGTAATCTGTTTCGTAGAAATAATAATCCTTGGTCCTCCTCGACCACCTGTAGTCCCTGCCTCCTGGCACCAGCTCATAATGAAAATCCTCAGGCATGCCGAATACAAAATCCGCCCTGCTCTGCTTTGGCTTTAGCTTCAGAAGCTCATCAATAGAGATCATAAAAATGCTGTCAACCTCAGCTGCAGAGTAGGTCTGTTTATAATCAGCTATGCTGCCGAGATAAGAAAATATAAATGAATCACTGATGCCGTTCATGGCGAACATAGGTGCTATAAGCGTAATATCAGACTCATTTATCTCAAGCTCCTCTGCGGTTTCCCTGATTACAGCCTCCTCTGGCTTCTCTCCCTTCTCCACGCGCCCGCCGGGAAAGCAAGCCTCCCCGCCCTGTATGATCTGATGGCTGCGGATCTCAAACAGCACTGAGACATTTTTATTCTCATCCTCAACTAAGGGTATCAGTACTGCCGCATCCCTCGCTTTGACAGCCTTGATGCGTTCCAATCTGTGTTCTCTGAAATTATCTTGAAGCTTCTCTAAGTTCATAAATTGTATCTGTTTAGCTCCTTCCACATCTTAATTTGAGTTTGCCTGCATGCAGTCAATTCACATTAAAATGTGGAAGGTGGCCAAGGCCCAAAGGGCCTCTCGACAGCCA
>CAVALT010000205.1:0-3729 GCA_963589455.1 Clostridiales bacterium | reverse complement strand
GTCTTGAGCCTTGTCCTCTTCTTAAGGAAGTCGCAGCGGCCAACCATATCGTCGAGCCTGCGCACTCCAAGCTTCGCCATAATCTCACGGAGCTCCTCGGCAACGTAGAGCATGAAGTTCATTACATTTTCAGGCTTAGCTGCAAAGCGCTTTCTGAGCTCCTCATTCTGTGTAGCTATACCTGCCGGACAGGTATCAAGATTGCAGACTCTCATCATCATGCAGCCCATGGCTACAAGCGGAGCTGTGGCAAAGCCAAACTCCTCTGCTCCGAGCAGTGCTGCTATGGCTACATCTCTTCCGCTCATGAGCTTTCCGTCAGCCTCTATTATGACACGGCTTCTTAAGCCGGAATCTATAAGTGCCTGATGTGCCTCGGACACACCGAGCTCCCAGGGCAGGCCTGCATTATGTATTGAATTGCGCGGTGCCGCTCCGGTTCCTCCGTCAAAGCCCGAGATAAGGATTACCTGAGCACCGGCCTTGGCAACGCCTGAGGCTATGGTGCCTACGCCTGCCTCGGATACAAGCTTAACCGATATCCTTGCATGACGGTTTGCATTCTTGCAGTCAAATATAAGCTGTGCAAGATCCTCTATCGAATATATATCATGATGCGGCGGCGGTGATATCAGTGCTACTCCTGGCGTTGAATATCTGCAGTTCGCAATCCACGGATATACCTTTGAGGCCGGCAGATGTCCGCCCTCACCCGGCTTTGCGCCCTGCGCAAGCTTTATCTGTATCTCCTCTGCAGAGTTAAGATACTCACTTGTAACTCCGAAGCGTCCTGAGGCCACCTGCTTGATGGCTGAATTACGCTCTGTTCCGAAGCGCTCAGGATTCTCTCCTCCCTCTCCGGAATTGGATTTGCCGCCTAAGCGGTTCATCGCAATGGCCATGCATTCATGTGCCTCTATGGAAATGGAGCCGTAGCTCATTGCTCCGGTTTTAAAGCGCTTAACGATCTCGCTTGCAGGCTCAACCTCGGAAATATCTATGCCTCCGTCCTCAGGATATACAAAGTCCAGCAGAGAACGCAGTGTATGCGGTCTGTTCTCCGCATCCACCATATGCGTATATTCCTTGAATTTCTCGTAGCTTCCTGTTCTTACAGCCTGCTGCAGCGTTAGTATGGTCAGCGGATCATAGAGATGATCCTCCTTGTCTCCGCCTGCTCTCCTCTTATGGAAGCCATAGCTCTCGAGTGTCTCATCAAGTCCGAGACGCAGCGGATCAAAGGCCTGATTATGAAGGTAGATAACAGAATCGTTTATCTCCTTAAGTCCTATGCCTCCGACACGGCTTGTTGTGTTGGTAAAATATTTATCTATAACATCCTGTCTGATGCCGACTGCCTCAAATATCTGAGCCGACTGATATGACTGAAGTGTGGATATGCCCATCTTCGAGGCTATTTTTACGATTCCGTCAAGAACAGCCTGATTATAGTCGTTTATCGCAATATGAGGCTCCTTATCAAGCATGCCTCTCTCGATAACCTCTTCGATACATTCATGTGCGAGGTAAGGGTTGATAGCACGTGCACCGTATCCGAGCAGCATTGCAAACTGATGTACATCCCTCGGCTCTGCGCTCTCAAGGATGATGGACACAGCTGTTCTCTTGCGTGTTCTTACCAGATGATGCTCTATCGATGATACTGCAAGCAGTGACGGTATTGCGAGATGGTTTTCATCCACGCCTCTGTCTGAAAGTATGATAATGTTGCAGCCGTCTCTGTAGGCCGAATCGACCTTGATTGCAAGCTGATCAAGCGCTCTCTCAAGCGAGGTATACTTATAATAAAGCAGTGATACAACTCTGCTCTTGAAGCCCGGTCTGTTAAGTGCCTTGATCTTTAAGAGATCCACTCCCGTAAGTATAGGATTATGCACCTCTATCTCTGTGCAGTTTTCCGCTCCTTCCTTAAGGAGATTGCCGTCTGATCCGATAAATACCGTTGTATCGGTTACTATCTTCTCTCTGAGCGAATCTATCGGCGGATTTGTAACCTGTGCAAACATCTGCTTAAAATAGCTGAACAGCGACTGATGCTTCTCCGACAATACCGCAAGAGGAATATCTATACCCATTGATGCAGTTGGCTCTGCACCGTTTCTTGCCATCGGGATGATAAGATCCTTGACATCCTCATAGGTATAGCCGAAGGCCTTATACAGCTGATCTCTGCGCTTCTGGTCATGCACCTCAACCTTTTTGTTGGGCACAGGAAGATCTGCAAGATGCAGCAGGTTCATATTGAGCCATTCTCCGTAAGGATGCTTGGTGCTGTAATACTGCTTGCACTCCTCGTCTGAGATGATTCTCTTGCCTGCTGTATCAATAAGCAGGATCTTGCCAGGCATGAGACGGGACTTTTTAACAATAGTCTCCTCCGGTATATCTACGGCTCCTACCTCTGATGAGAGAATAAGATGATTGTCGTCTGTTATATAGTATCTCGACGGTCTTAAGCCGTTGCGGTCAAGTATGGCTCCTACAGTATCTCCATCGGTAAACAGAATAGATGCCGGGCCGTCCCAGGGCTCCATCATGGTTGCATAATAATGATAGAAATCCTGCTTTTCCCTGTTCATATACTCCATGTGGCGCCATGGCTCAGGGATAGTTATCATAACTGCAAGCGGAAGGTCCATTCCGCTCATGTACAGGAACTCGAGCGTGTTGTCGAGCATGGCAGAATCAGAGCCGCTCTGTCTGATAACCGGCAGAACCTTGTCTATGTCTGCGCCGAGACAGCCTGCGCTCATGGTTTCCTCACGGGCAATCATGCGGTCCACATTGCCTCGAATCGTATTGATCTCACCGTTATGCAGAATAAAGCGGTAAGGATGTGCTCTCTCCCAGGACGGAGTCGTGTTGGTTGAAAATCTTGAATGCACCATTGCTATGGCTGTTTCAAAATCTCTGTCCTGAAGATCCTCATAGAAGCGGCGAAGCTGTCCAACCAGGAACATGCCCTTATAAACTATAGTCCTTGAGGAGCATGATACTACAAAGGTCTCATCATTTGACTGCTCAAACTCACGGCGGAGTATATACAGCCTGCGGTCAAATTCAAGCCCCCTTGCAGTATTTTCCGGACGCTCAAGGAAGCACTGCCTGATATACGGCATGCAGTCTACTGCAGCCTTGCCGAGTATCTCCGGATGAGTCGGGACATCCCTCCAGCCCAGAACCCTGACTCCGTTCTTCTGCGCTATTATCTCGAACATCTCCTCCGAGAAATTGCGCTTAAGCCTGTCCTGTGGAAAAAAGAACATGCCGATACCATAGTCACGCTCATCTCCAAGCTCAATTCCCACAGCTGCCGCTGCCTTCTTAAACAGCTTATGCGGTATCTGTGAGAGTATTCCTACTCCGTCTCCAACCGTTCCCGTGGCATCCTTGCCGGCTCTGTGCTCAAGCTTTTCAACTATGTGCAGAGCCTTATCCAGAGTCCCGTAATCCTTAACGCCGTCAATGCTGACTACGGCACCGATGCCGCAGGCATCATGCTCCATGCCGCTTAAATCGATCTCGGGCTTCGGGATATTCCTTTCCTGCATGTTCATTTTTAAGATCCCCCTTAATTACAGCTTCACGGCAGCGCCCTCTCAGAACTCTGCCGTGTATTGAGCGGGAAGGCCTCTAAACCTTGTTTTATGGGGTTTCCCCGCTCTTGTTCTTGTTTTTTTTAGAATGCGGATGCACAAGGTGTGCAGC
>CAVALT010000204.1:0-3767 GCA_963589455.1 Clostridiales bacterium | reverse complement strand
CTGTATGAGAGGCTCGGAGCTGCTACGCTGAGTATGCCGCATTCATCGGTCTGTCTCGGACGTCCGGCGACGATACAGATTATCATTTATTACATAATATTAGCAGGAGCAGTATTGCTGCTTCTTAAACCGAAAATAGCTGCAAAACGCAGTGAGACAGCATTAAGGGCACTGCTGTGTCTGATCGTGCTTATACTGAATGCCAATACGGTAAAATACAGAGACGGCGGAGCACTTTGCATAACTGCGATAGATGTAGGTCAGGGAGATTCATTTCTGATAAAGAAGGGACATACCGCTGTGCTTATTGATGGGGGCTCTTCAAGCAGAAAAAACATCGGAAGCAGGGTGATAGAAGACGTGCTTTTAGCGAAGGGCATCTCAAAGCTTGATGCAATAGCAGTCAGTCATGCTGATGCCGATCATATTAACGGTATAGAGTATCTGTTAGGAGAGGACTCCGCCGTAACGGTCAAAGAGCTTATTCTTCCGAAACCGTCTGAAAATGATGCGGATTATGACGGTTTAAAAAAACTATTCATTGACGGAGGCAGAAAAAATATCAGCTGTCCTGAGGCAGGCGAGCTGATATTCAGCATTTCAGATATGAAGCTAAGCTGCATTTACCCCGGCCTTGAAGGTGATGACAAGAACAGGCAGTCCCTGGTGCTGCTGCTTGAAAACGGAGATTTCAGCATGCTGTTTACCGGAGATACTGAAGCAGAGGACGAGGCAATATTCAGCAGCAGGGAGTATCTTGACAGCATCGGAATGAGGAGCTTTGACAGCGCCGGAAGCAGGCTGACGGTGCTTAAGGCAGCGCACCACGGCAGCAGCAGCTCCAACAGTGCTGCAGCTTTTAACAACATGAGTCCGAGGCTGCTGCTTGTTTCCTGCGGTAAAAACAACCGTTACGGACATCCGCATGAGGAGGTGCTCAGCCGGGCAGAGGAGGCAGGCAGCAGAGTGCTGAGGACCGATGAAGCCGGAGCAATAAGCATATATGTGGATAAAAAACGTGTAAGAATAGTGCGCTGCAAACAGCAGGAATAATTGCCTCGGCTTAGGTTGAACTGGACTATATATCCATTTTTTCAATTATGCAGGTATGCTTCTTATTCTTATCATAGCTTATACCTGCCAGCAGAAGATTTCCCTTATAATCCTCCAGAGCTTTCACATAATTTTTCTGTTTGATCTGTGCAATTGCACCTGATGCATCCTTGTCCTTCTTCAGTTCTATGATTACAGCAGGTTTATCTGCATGCAGCTGTCTCGGAAGCATGCAGATATCCGCAAAGCCTTTGCCGCTGGGAAGCTCTCTTATTATTGTGTAATATTCTCTCGCAAAATAGAACGCAAGGTTAATAGTGCAGCTGAGGGCATTTTCATCGTTGTATTTAAGAATTGAGATTTCCTCGTGCGCACGGTCGATTCCCTTTGCTACAGCCTCCGCATCCATATCCCATAATGCCTCAAGGAGCTTCCTTGAGGCCTCCACTGAGCGTATTACCTCGCTCCAGCCATCCATACGCTTTATGGATGTTACATAGACCTCGCTGACCTCTTTGTTGGGAATGGACACACTGTGCTTAGCTCTGTCGTAAGAGAGGTATCCCAGGTGAATCAATAATGCAAAAACATCATCCGCACAATGAAACGTGGTCATATCATTGGAGAAACCGCTGATGTCCACCGTGACGCTTTCTCCGGCCAGCATTTTAATAACGGAATCCTTCAGTCCATCCAGATTCATCTGAATGTAAACCTTTAATGCTTCATATGTTTCTGTCTGATTCCAATATGTATCATATACATGGCTGAGCATGGCATCTATGACCGATTTGGGACTGTATATGGAATGCAGCGTGGTGTAACCGCCTGTTCTTAATTCAACCAATTCATAACCGTCATACCAAGCCTTTGCCTCTTCAAAGCTCATGTCGTACTGTGTGCAGAGCTCTTTAACTTCATCCTCCGTAAAGCCAAAATATGGTGCCAGCTCTCTCGGGTTTGTCATGGAATACTCTGAAAACATATTCAGTGCAGAGTGAGACCCGTATTTTTTGATCGGAAGAATGCCGGTCATATATGCAAGTGCAACATAGGACTGATCCTTCAGCCATAAGCGCAGGAAATCCAAATACTTTTTCTGTGCTTCTGTATCATGCGCATATTCACGGAAGAGACAATCCCATTCATCAATAAGGATAATAAATGGCCGTCCTGTTGCCGCATAGACATCCTTCATCATCTGTATGAAATTCTGCTCATCCCTGAAACGCACATGCTCATATCTGTCAAATAAATCAAATGAGATATATTTCTTCAGCATTGCCAGCATTGTATCAACGTCATGCACGGCGCTCAAGAATTCCTGCATATTAATCTTGATTACATCGTATTGATTCAGATGCTCTTTGTAGGACTTTGTCCTGCTGACTTTAAGATTATCGAATAATACAGAGGTATCCTCTCCTATGCTGTAATAGGCAAGAAGCATATCTGCAGCCATGGATTTACCGAAGCGTCGCGGTCGACTGACACAAACATATTTCTGTTCCGTTCTTACAAGCTTATTGATTTCTGGTATCAGAAGCGATTTATCTACATATATTTGTGAACGTAAGCTTGTACGAAAACGTTCACTTCCGGGATTTAAATAGCTTCCCATAATCACAGCTCTCCTTCATTTTCTGGTAATATGATACCTTAATTATGCTTACATTTATTATTAAAGTCAACAACGATGAAGAGCCGCATGAAACCATCATAACCGTTGCGTTATTGTGTTCGAAATATTGCACTCCTGGTTGAATTACTACATTTTGATGGGCTTTAATTTAAACCTTCCCATGGCAGCTTTTGCTGCCTCCCGCCCCAATTATGGTAGCTTCTGCTGGTGCAGAAGCCCGACTGCAACTTCGTGGTTTTGTTAAATGAGGAGCTTGGCTGATGCATTTTACTTTTCAACATCATGAAAGGTGAATTCCTATACTGATTGTAGAGTGATATAATAAATTTGTTAACGAACAATTCTTGGACAACATTTCTGGTACAGAGCTCAATATTTCAGATTCATTTGCTACAATGGGTTTCTACATGTATGGTGGAATATACGGAATCTTTATCGAACATAGAGCTGATAATGTTGTGGTGAATTTTTATGACTAGGATGGTAATCTTATAGATACTGGGGATACCAATAATTAATGAACAAACCGAACAATCTGTATCTCATCTGCGGTGATGAGGAATATCTGAAGGAACAAAAGAAAAATGAGCTGCTTAAAGCACTGAAGTGTGAGGACAGCATTAATTTTAATGCCTTTTCTGACGAAAGCATTGATATTGATGAGATAGCTTCTCTTATCAATACGCTGCCGTTTATGTCTGAGTACAGGACGGTCGTTATATCAGATTCCGGGTGGTTTGCGGGCTCGGTCAGTGAGGATATAACAGAGGTATTTGAAGCTGTACCTGAAACGAGTATAGTTATATTCTGTGAGAAAAAGGCCGATAAAACCAATGCTCTGTATAAGACAGTCAAGGTAAAGGGCGAGATATTATGCTTTGAGAGGGCAGAAAGCAAGGCCGGCAAGGCTAAGACAGCAGGTAAGGGGGAGGTGCGTGACTGGGCAAAGCAGGAGCTAAAAAAGGCAGGACGGCGCATTGACAGCCGCACGCTCAATGATCTCACCGAGCTAACCGGCTATGATATGCAGAATCTCAGCACCGAGCTTGAGAAGCTTATATGCTATACAATG
>CAVALT010000203.1:3031-3796 GCA_963589455.1 Clostridiales bacterium | reverse complement strand
CTTCTACGTGACTGCTGCAGCATTTTTCGTATTTCTGACCGTTCAGTCGCTTGAGAAGAGGAGGTACAACTGATGAAAAGCAAAAACGCACTTAGAGGCGGTGCTTATTCGCTTATAACCACCGCTGTTGTTCTTGCCATAGTCATTGTTGTTAATATTCTGGCATCGGTGCTTCCGGAAAATCTTACGAAGCTTGATATCAGCTCGCAGAAGCTGTATTCGGTAACGAGCAATACCAAGGCCGTCGTGAATGCACTTGATAAGGATGTCACCATATACTGGATAGTTCAGAACGGCAAGGAGGACAGCGTACTGGAGAATCTGCTCAACAGATATGACTCGCTTTCCGAGCACATCACGGTTGAGAAAAAGAATCCTGATATCTACCCTACCTTTGCCGAGCAGTATACAGATGATACAGTGGCAAACAACTCTCTTGTAGTAGAATGCGGCGACAGAAACCGCTATATAGGCTTCGACAGCATTTACATAAGTGATATAGATACAAACTACTATACACAGAGCTATTCCTTTGACGGAGAGGGCCAGATAACCTCAGCCATAAATTATGTCGTAAGTGAGGATTCATCTCATATTTATACGCTCAGCGGACACGGAGAGGCAGAGCTTTCCTCAAGCCTTGCCAATGAGATATCCAAGGACAATGCCGACGTTCAATCCATCTCCCTTCTTAATGAGGATGAGATTCCTGAGGATGCAGACTGCATCATTATAAATGCGCCTGCAAGCGATATCTCCGAGGCT
>CAVALT010000203.1:0-3021 GCA_963589455.1 Clostridiales bacterium | reverse complement strand
GGAATATACAGAGAAGGGCGGAAAGCTGCTTGTGCTTGCCGGTCCTACAGACAAGGGAACGCTAACCAACCTTTATTCCGTCATTTCCGGATACGGCGTTGAGCCTGTCGACGGCATTGTTATAGAGGGAGACCGTGAGCACTATGCACTGCAGGCTCCGTATATACTGCTGCCGGAGCTTCAGAGCAATGATATTACCGATCCTCTTATAGCGGACGGCTACAATATTGTCATTCCGATTGCACAGGGCCTTAAGGTATCGGATACCTCACATGCAAAGGAGCTTCTTGTAAGCTCCGGGGATGCATTTTCAAAGGCAGACGGCTACAGGCTCAGCACCTATGAAAAGGAGGATGGGGATATCAGCGGTCCGTTTGCACTTGCAGTAAGCATAAGCACTGCCAATGACGGACAGATTATATGGATAGCCTCCTCATCATTTACAGATGACCTGTATAATGCTTATTCCTCAGGTGCAAACCTTAACTTCTGCATGAATGCTCTCAGTGCTCTCATAGGAGACGGAGATCATATCGCAATAAGAACAAAGTCCCTAAGCTACAGCTATCTGACCATAAATGCCTCCGATGCTGCAGTCATCAAGACAATATTAATAGGAATAATTCCGGCATTCTTCATTTTTGCCGGTCTTGCAGCTGTTCTTGTTAGAAGGAGGAGAAAAAATGGCTAAGTTAAGAAATCTTGTCATACTGCTCGTTGTACTTGCTGCAGCATGCATTGCAACCATACTTGTAAGCGGCCATGAGATAAAAAAGGAGCAGATCAAGGAAAGCGGTGAAACCATACTTCAGATAGATCCTGATACCGTGACCTTTGTTTCATGGGAGCATAATGGCTCCTCTCTCACATTCACTAAGGAGGATACTGCCTGGACAAGCTCTGACGACAGCACACTTCCGGTGGATGCTGATAAGATCAGTGAGCTCCTTGATACCTTCAATCCGCTCACTGCCGGCTTCGTTATCGAAAATGCAGATAATCTCAGTCAGTACGGCCTTGATAAGCCTGAGTGCACCATAAAGCTTACGGCCTCAGACACTGACTATACTATCGAGCTTGGCGGCTTCAGCACCATGGATCAGGAGCGTTATCTGTCCATCGGCGACAGCAATGTATATCTGGTTACCACCGATCCGCTGGATGCCTTTGACAGGGAGCTGGATTACTTCACCAAAACTGATGATATTCCAGAGCTTCAGAGTGCAGACTCCATCAGCTTTAGCGGAACCCTTATCGAAGCTCCCTATACCATCTCCTATGATGCTGAAAATGCTGCTGCATACAGTGATGCTGATGTATATTACTGTGACAATGCGGCCTATGACAGTGAGAAAATCACTTCATATCTTGAAGCGCTTTCAGAGCTTGATCTTGGAGATTGTGTAAACCACAGCTATACAGCTGCGGAAGCCTCTGAATACGGCCTTGACAAGCCTGCTCTCACAGCTGAGATAAGCTATGATGAAACAGATGACAGCGGAAAAAAGACCGGAAATAAGCTTACCTTAAGCTATGCCGTCGGACTTGATCCGTCTTCTAACTCATCTGCCTCGAGCAGTCAGAACACAGACATCAGCGAATCAGAGTCCGCTTCCTCATATAAGACATCAGAAAGCAGCTCAGTCACTGCTTCAGATGCTGCTTCAAAAGCTTCCTCGAAGTCATCAGCCTCTGCCAATGGTGATGACGATGCCGATGAAAATGTCACTGCATATATAAGGTTCAATGATTCCGCTCTGGTATATAAGCTCAGCGCTGATGATTACAAGACAGTTGCAGCAGCCGGAAAGGGAAGCTTCTGCAAGCTTGCGCTGCTTCCTGTATCCTTCGATGATATCGACAGCATTGAGGTAAGCCTGGACGGCGAGAGCTATACATTTACCGGAACCAGAAAGCTTACAGGCGGACGCGACTGGTCTTATAACGGTGAAGCCATCGATATAAGCGATATACGAAGCGCAGCTGAGGGTGCTAAGGCAAATGATATAAGCGCTGATGAGCCTTCTCTTAAGAAGGAGATAAGCCTTAAGCTTAATTCATCAAATAAGAATCATCCGCTTACGTCTGTTGATATTTACCGCTACAACGGCAAGGACTGCATTATGGTCGGAGATGACGGCATACCGAAGCTGATCTCAAGAAGCTCAGTATCAAGACTCACTGAGGCTGTTTACGCAATAGTGCTTGGTTAGGGAAATGCTGATTAAGGAAACGCTGATTTAATCAGCGTTTCCTTAAGTAGTTTTCTGCACCGGATTTTCGCTGCGAAGGAAGGGCTCATCCGGCAAATCTGTGCAATACGGCGGAGCTTCCTGGAATTTATGAGTGAATTTAAGCTTTTAATCCTATAGCCTATCTGAAACATATGTGTTAGAATGTCTGCATATGTACTAAAAAATGCAGCTTTAAGCTTCAGTATATTTGCGATGTTGGCGGCAATAGTATTTTGCCTCCAACTGCTGTGAGAGCGAGGCTGCTTAAGGGGGAGATAATAATGACTCTGAAAGAGTGCTATGAAAAATTAGGCGGTGATTATGATGACGCCTTATCAAGAATGATGAATGATGTCCTTATAGATAAGTTCATCATTAAGTTCCTTGATGACAGGACTATAGAAGAATTTAAAGCTGCTGTACAGGCTAATGACATCATCGCTATATTCAGGGCATCCCACACCATGAAGGGTGTTGCCGGCAATCTTGGCTTTACAAGACTTGCAGCTGCAGCCTCCGATCTCACAGAGCATGTAAGAGGAAGAGAAACAGGCGATGTAGATACTGCCCTTGTGCAGGAATTTAACGATGCCTATGATGCTGTCTGTACTGCTGTCAGAGCTTACATGGCCGAGAAGTAATATAAGGCATAAATCTGAATCACAAAAGCCGCCGTGCTGCAGAAATCAATCTGCTGCACGGCGGCTTCTTTATTTGTAATTGTTTAGCTCCAACAGAAAATCTATAAAATGTTGAGCAGAGCTTGCTCGGCGAAGCATTTATACGC
>CAVALT010000202.1:0-3808 GCA_963589455.1 Clostridiales bacterium | reverse complement strand
AACTACAGGATTACCGATAACGGTCTCCTCGCCACCGATCATGAGAACCTGATCGAAAGTAACCTTGTCACCCTCAGCTGCCTCAAGCTTCTCAACTCTAACGACGTCTCCCTCGGTTACCTTATACTGCTTTCCGCCTGTTGCGATAATTGCGTACATGTAAGGTACCTCCTTCTTAAATAAAAACTCGCTAATCCGGGTGGTGTCTCAAGCTTAAAGACACACTTTTACCCTTGTTATGCGGCATACTTGAGTAGAATATCAAAGATGACGTACTGTGTCAAGTACCCTGATGAAATTTGGGCTTAAAAAGTTCTGAATACGTGGGAGGTAAAAATACAGAGAAGGCTTGATATGCAAGCCAGGCTGTGGGTAGTAAAAATAATACGGATTGCTCCGTGCTTCGCACTCCCGCAATCCTAAACGAACATTTGGAAATCACGTCGCTTCGCATCGCTTTTTTCCTCATGTTCGTTTAACTTCCAAATACGGAGCGGTCTCGATATGCAAGCATACCGATCCCACTCCGTATTCGTAAGTATTATTTTTACACGTAGTTACATACTCTGGCCATGGCTATTTCGGTGAAGCCGAGTGACTCGGACTTTGTGATCTTGCCGTTTGATACGTTGATGATCTCCTGAAGAGTATCATCTGCCATCTCTGCCATTGCCTCAGGCTCCTCAAGCAGTCTGCTGCAGTCAATATCAATATTGTCTGACATCTTGCTGTAGGTTATCTTATTGGCTGTTATCTTTATAACAGGTGCAATAGGGTTGCCTGTCGGTGTTCCGCGGCCTGTTGAGAAGATGCATACAGTAGCGCCTGATGCAACCATGCCTGAAAGTGATGACGGATCATTGCCTGGAGTATCTACAATAACAAGTCCCTTCTTATCTACCGGTACCGCATAATCATATACAGCCTGTATTGGTCTGTGTCCGCTCTTGTGGATGCAGCCTAAGGACTTCTCCTCAAGAGTAGTGATGCCTCCTGCCTTGTTGCCAGGTGTAGGATTGCCGTTTCGGATCTCCTCGCCTACTCTGCGCATATCCTCCTCGAATCTGTGTACAACATCAAGCACCTGCTGTCCAACCTCAGGAGTAACAGCTCTGTGTGCAAGAATGTGCTCACCGCCGATAAACTCAGGAACCTCTGAAAGAATGGCTGTTCCGCCGTTATCAATAAGTCTGTCGCAAACCTCACCGATAAGCGGGTTGGAAGCAATACCGCTGGTCGGATCAGATCCGCCGCACTCGGTACCGAGCACAAGCTCACTTATCGGGAACTCCTCTCTGCGCTGCATGCTCATCTCCTGAACCATCTCCTTAGCAGCTCTTACAGCCTGCTCAACTGTCTTAATGGTTCCGCCGCATTCCTGAATAATGAAGGTCTTAAGAGGCTTGTTTGTACGTTTCTGAATCTCCTCTACAACCCAGTCCATCTGACATCCCTCGCAGCCGAGTGAAACAACTACGGTTCCGTAAATGTTAGGATTAGCTGCAAAGCCAACCATTGTTCTCATTGTGAGATCAAGGTCACTCTTAACCTGTGAACATCCGCTCTGGTTGTGAAATGTAACAGTTTCCTCAACCTGCTGGGAAATGATTCTTGCTGTATCCGCAGCACAGACACTTGCAGGCAGGATAAGAACCTTATTTCTGATACCTACTTTTCCGTCCGGTCTTCTGTATCCCCAAAAATTCATAATCATATCCTCCTTGCTTACTTAAGGTCTTCACGGTGGCTCTCAACATTATGTACATGTACATAATTGCCCTGCTTGATATCGCAGCCTG
The DNA here is from genome assembly GCA_963589455.1 of Clostridiales bacterium. Lineage (GTDB taxonomy): Bacteria > Bacillota > Clostridia > Lachnospirales > Lachnospiraceae > Avilachnospira. Next base: position 2,009 of record CAVALT010000202.1, on the reverse strand, counting down.
CGATACCGATATGCTGACCGTACTTAACAATAGGCTCGCCCTTTTTGATATCCTTTGAAGCCATCTTGTGATATATCGGAATATCATCAATAGCCTTAGCTGCAAAGCTCTGGTCCCCGATCTTCCAAGTAACCTCATCGCCCTTTGATACCGGGCCCAGTACAACAACTATATTGTCGCTGGGATCGATTACGATTGCCTTCATGATTACCTCCCCAATAAACTTATATTCCATACATATAACTGTTCCGTATTATCTCAGCCTGCAGACTATGATAACAGCGTAACCATTCAGCAGCCATCTCGAATTCGCTCTGCAAATCCTCGATGTGGCCGGCCAACTCACACTGAAATGCGAAAGGTGCCAAATAGATACATAATATCATCCATTTTCCACAGGTATCGAAATGATAACATAATGTTAAATTATAAACAATTAAAAAAGCGTTCGGATTCTGCTTTTTTTTGTCAAAAATCATGTAAAACTGTTTAAATTTTAAACATTAAAGGCATTCTTCAGGATTCTTATCTTATCTCCGGCTATTTCAACTATATCAAACCTGAGCATAGTATTATAAAGATGCTTCTCAGCAAGATAAAAACAGGCAGCCTCGCGAAGCTTTATCTGTTTATGTCTGTTGACAGCCTCGGCAGGATATCCGTAATTCAGGCTGCTCCTGTACTTGACTTCAGTGAAGCAAAGCACATCGCCGTCCCTTGCGATTATATCTATCTCAGCATCTCTTATCCTGTAATTTCTCTCAAGTATAATAAAACCCTGAAGCTCAAGAAAACGGGCGGCAATATTTTCATATCTGCTGCCCGTCCTGCGCTTATTCTGTTTTCTGTCTTTGTCCTGAAAATGCGAATCGTTCATATAAGCTTCTTCAGAAAGGATTTACGATAGATGTCAGTTATGCCGTATTTTCTTATGGCCTCAATATGCTCCCTTGTGCCGTAGCCCTTGTGCTTCGCAAGACCGTACTCAGGATGAAGCTTATCGTATTCCTCCATCATACGGTCTCTTGTAACCTTTGCAAGTATAGAAGCTGCTGATATTGCCGGACATCTGGCATCTCCCTTAACAACTGCGGTCTGCTTCTCTGATATTCCGGGAACGGTTTTATTGCCGTCAACAAGTATACATATGGAAGCAGCAGCCAAGGTGCCGTCCTGCAGCCTGCTCAAAAGCATCCTGCGGCAGTTTTCATAAGCCTCCTGCATGGCCTCATAGGTTGCATTAAGTATATTGATTTCATCGATACGCTCCGGACCTGCCGTTCCGATACCGTAAGCCAGTGCCTTTGCCTTTATCTCCTCAAAAATAAGCTCCCGCTTTTTTTCACTGATTTTTTTAGAATCATTAAGCCAGAGTATCTCCGGATTGTCGCCAAGAATACAGCATCCGGCCACAACCGGTCCGCACAGCGGTCCACGTCCTGCCTCATCTATGCCGAAAACAATGTCTGAAGCCTCAGTCAGCTCTCGCTGATCAGCGTACATTGCATCTAAGCGAAGCTTCTCCGCTTCAAGTCTTTCTTCCTTAGTCATTTTCCGGCCTCTGAAGTGATATGCGTCCGAGACGCCCTGCTCTGAATTCATCTACAATAAGCTTTGAGCTTCTTGCATAATCCGGCTCTGCCTTTTTTTTGATGCAGCCCCGCTTAACTGATATAAGATCAAGTGCAGCAAGTGCTTCAACAGATACTCCAAGCACCTGAACATCCATGGTATCGACTTTGTTTTCAAACTCCTCCTCAGTGATGCCATATCTGTCAAACAGTCTGTCACGATAATACTTAAGCATAAAGTCTATCAGTTTAATTGAAAGCTCCTCTACATTAATGACCTGGTCATTAATTGAACCTATCTCAGCCAGACATATTGCTGTTTCCTCGTCATCAAACTTAGGCCAAAGTACTCCGGGTGTGTCAAGCAGAAGCAGTCCGTCATTTATATTAATCCACTGTGTGCCCTTAGTCACTCCAGGCTTGTTGCCGGTTCTGGCA
>CAVALT010000201.1:0-3810 GCA_963589455.1 Clostridiales bacterium | reverse complement strand
GCTTGCAGGCAAATTCATACTGAAATACTGAAGGCGGCCAAGGCCCGAAGGGCCTCTGGCCAGCCATATCGAGGATTTGCGCAGCAAATTCGAGATGGTGCTAAACAGTTACGATTTTCTTCGCAATTCTTCGATGTGTCTGGCCGGAGGAGCTTCACGCCAGGGCTGCGAAAAGCCGTATGTTTGACGGCAGCCGCTTAATTGTGTATAGTAAATGTATTGATGGAAATGCAAATTTAATCAGTGTTTCCTTAACAGCCTCCGGTGGAGGTGGATTGCACGGATTTACTTTTGGATTAGCTGCTTCGCACTGCGTGCTGCTGCAATCTGCAGGAACATTCAGGAATTATACATATTAATGCCGGCATGAATACTATTATTGTTTCAGATGCATATGCAAAGCTTACAGAAGAGATACAGCGGCTTAAACAGGTTCTTTCGGCTCTGACTGAGGAACGGGATGATCTGCGTTATCACATATGTCCTGAGCTTGAAGCAAGATATGCACAGCAGGTAGGCGATTATATGAACCGAATCAACTGCCAGAAGCTGATGATCCTGGAAATGAAGCGCCGGATCGAGATTGCGCGTGCTGCATTAAACCGCGAGAAGACTGTTTCTCAGGAAGCTGTGGATGAGCAGGTACGCACGGAATATCAGCAGTTTCATGACAGAGTTGATGAGGAATTTCGCAGATCGGAGGAGGCTAAGCAAAGACAGCGTGAACGTAAAAAACGGCAGCAGCAGTACGAGCAGCGCTGGCAGCAGCAATACGGCAGCAGGTCTCAGGGCGGCAGCGGTGAAGCATTTACCTCTGATAAGGATGAAGCTTCAGCCGATTCGGAAGATGCAGAGCACAGCCATGACGATGACAGCACAGCTGATTATGCAAAATCAGACAGCGATGCAGGCACAGCCAGCGGACAGAACACAGCAGCAGGCAAAGATGAGCTCCCTAATGCCAAAGAAATGTTCAGAAAGATTGTCAAAAAGCTGCATCCTGATATGAATCCTGATATCACAGAGCGTGAGAAGGTGCTCTTTGATAAGGCGGTAAAGGCCTATAAGGATGACGATATAGCTACACTGCAGGAAATTTACGATGAGGTTTTCTGCACAGGCGATGCTGATACCGACAGTGATGAGTTGAGTATAGAGGAGCTGTATGAGATCAGAGATAAGCTTATTGCCAGAGTCAATCAGCTGCAGGAGGAGATTAAGGAAATAAAATCCAATTTCCCGTACAGGGAAAAGGAGCTGCTTGATAATCAGGACATAATGGATAAGTTTCATGCGGAAATAAATGAGACCATACGTCATAACGAGGAAACCATAAAGCATCTCAATGCAATACTGGACGAAACCAATAAAGAGATGGAAAGGCTGCGCAGAAAGTGACTGACCGTACAAAACCGAGACACAGAAAATCGGAAATGCAGAGCAAAGCCGTACCGGAGGACACCGGGCTTTTACTCCTGTCCTCTGATGCCGGTATTATGTCTGCGCTGCAGCTGAACGGAATAGAAGCGCCTGCGGTATTTACCAGGGATATACTGCTGATGCATACCATGATTAACGGCTCCATGCATGTGAAAAATATTCACAGGCTTGCAAGGCAGCTGAAGGCCGGTGATCGGGTTCGGCTCGTGCTTGAGCCTGATAATCCGGCAGATCCCAGAGCAATACTTGTTCGGGATAAAAAGAACAGGAAGCTTGGCTATATTCCCCGAAAAAAGAATGAGGTACTGTTTCACCTTATGGATGCAGGCAAGCATCTGTATGGAACTGTCACAGATGGTGATATCGGTGAAATCGCTGACCCCGACAGCACCTGGATTGAAATCTACATTGATGTGTTTATGATTGATTAGGCCGGATAACCGGCAGCTTATAAGAGGCAATAATATGGGCAGTAACGGAAAAACCTATAAGAATTTCTGGGGCGGATACAATCATTATGATGAGCATGGCAACAAGATTGGTGAAAGCCGCAAAAATTTCTGGGGCGGTTATGACAACTATGATTCAAAGGGCAATAAAATAGGCTCAAGTACTCCAAACTTCTGGGGAGGATATACCGAGCGTGATATCAACGGCAACAATATAGGCTCCAGCAATCCGAACTTCTGGGGAGGATACACCCACCGTGATGTCAACGGCAGCAAAATCGGCGAAAGCGATCCCAATTTTTTAGGAGGCTACAATACCTACGGATCATCCAGCCGTGCGGGAAGCAGAGGCAGCACCTCCGGCTCCTCCGGAAGCAGCTCCGGTGGATGCTATATAGCAACCTGTGTTTATGGCTCCTATGATGCTCCTGAGGTCTGCACACTGCGCCGCTTCAGAGATTATGTGCTGGCAGAGTCTGCAGGCGGACGCCTGTTTATAAGCACTTATTATGCCGTAAGCCCGCATCTTGTCAGGCTGTTCGGCAGCCGTAAATGCTTCAGAAATACCTGTCGGTATTTCCTGGATAAGCTGGTATCCTCACTTAAGAAAAAGGGACTTGACGATAAGCCGTATAAGGATAAGCCTTGATGCCTTAAGGAGCTGCTGATTTGCAGGAGACTGATATTTTATTGCACATTGACTTCCGAATGTGCACATGATAAGATTAGTATAATTTAAGTTTAAACAATTCGGAGGAATAGTTATGAAGCATATACAGACTTTAGAGACACGTAATCTTTGCGACAGCGCTAAGAACGGCGGCTGCGGCGAGTGCCAGACCTCATGCCAGTCAGCATGTAAGACAAGCTGCGGTATTGCAAACCAGAAGTGCGAGAACACCAAGGCTCAGCAGTAAATTATTATTAAGTTGATTTAAGGTACCCGCTTCAAAGCATTGATATGCCTTGGAGCGGGACTTTTAGTGTTTGGAAAACTGAGAGGAAATCAGATGGTACATTGCTATAAGCAGGGCGGGCTGAATATAGTTCTGGATACATTTTCAGGCTCAATACATCTTGTGGATGAAGCAGCCTATGATATTATTGAGAGCTATGAGGCTAAGGAACGCGATGAGCTTATCAGGGAGCTTGCAGAAAAATATGCTGATAATCCGGAGGTAACCGTTCCGGAGCTTAATGAGTGCTATGATCAGGTAACGGAGCTTAAGGACAGCGGAAAGCTGTTCGCTGAGGATACCTTTGCGCCTATGGCCGGAGTTCTTAAGGAGCGCACCTCCAATGTTGTCAAGGCACTTTGCCTGCATGTTGCACATACCTGCAATCTTAACTGCTCATACTGCTTTGCCAGTCAGGGAAGATATTCCGGAGACCGTGCGGTTATGAGCTTTGAGACCGGCAAAAGAGCACTTGATTTTCTTATAGAGAATTCAGGTTCACGCCATAATCTTGAGGTGGATTTCTTCGGAGGAGAGCCTCTCATGAACTGGGATGTGGTTAAGCAGCTTGTACGCTATGCACGCTCAATTGAGAAGGAAAAGGGCAAGAACTTCAGATTTACACTGACAACCAACGGCATGCTTATAGATGATGACGTGATTGATTTTGCCAATAAGGAGATGGGCAATGTAGTCCTCAGTCTTGACGGACGCAAGGAGGTACATGACCGTTTCCGTGTCGATTATGCGGGAAATGGCAGCTGGGACCGCATAGTTCCGAAATTCCAGAAGCTGGTGGAATCGCGCGGCGGTAAAAATTATTACATGAGGGGTACATTTACCCATAACAATCCTGACTTCCTTAAGGATATACAGACCATGCTTGATCTGGGCTTTACAGAGCTCAGCATGGAGCCGGTGGTCTGTGACCCGCATGATGCATCGGCCCTGACAGAGGATGATCT
>CAVALT010000200.1:0-3811 GCA_963589455.1 Clostridiales bacterium | reverse complement strand
ATTACGGTAGACGGCAAGCCGATCAAGGCAAAAAAGGGAGAGATGATACTTGCTGCACTGCACGCTGAGGATATCATCGTAAACCGCTATACAGCCAAGAAGCATGAGCCGAGAGGAATCTTCTGCGGCATCGGACAGTGCACGGACTGCATGATGGTGGTTAACGGAATTCCAAATATCAGAACCTGCATCACACCTGTAGAGGAGGGCATGACTGTGGAGACACAGGACGGACTCGGAACATGGAGGGGAGACAAGCAATGAAAAAGGTCGAAGTATTAATCATAGGAGCAGGCCCGGCAGGACTCTCGGCAGCAATAGCGGCAGCAAAGTGCGGCTCACAGGTGCTTATAGTTGAGGCAAATGAAAAGGCCGGCGGACAGCTTGCAAAGCAGACACATAAGTTCTTCGGCTCAAAGGAGCACAGAGCCGGCACGAGAGGCATTACCATAGCCGAGGATCTGATCAGAGAGTGCGGCGAGCTTGGAGTAGAGATTATGTATAACTCACTCGTAGCCGGAATCTACGCAGAGAAGACCGTAGCCATAGATGTGAAGGAAAGCCTTACAGAGCATAAATTCATCAGAGTTCAGGCTGAGAAGCTCATCATAGCAACCGGAGCAAGTGAGAATGCCGTAAGGTTCAAGGGCTGGACGCTTCCTGGAGTAATGGGAGCAGGAGCAATACAGACCATGTGCAACATGCACAGAGTAGTACCGGGCAAAAAGCTCCTGATGATAGGCTCAGGCTCAGTAGGCCTTATCGTATGCTATCAGCTCATGCAGGCAGGCGTACAGATACAGGGCATAGTAGAGGCACTCCCGAGACTTAACGGATATGCGGTACATGCAAGCAAGCTCACCAGAGAGGGCGTGCATCTCTATACGGGATATACGGTTGTAGAAGCAAAGGGCACAGACCATGTAACAGGTGCTGTAATAGCAAAGGTCAATCCTGACTGGTCGATAGTTCCCGGCTCCGAGATTGAGATAGAGTGCGACATCATAGCCATGGGCGTAGGACTTAAGCCTCTTACCGGCATGGCATACATGGGAAAATGCGGCATGGTATTTGATAAGGCCTTAGGCGGCTGGGCACCGAGCCACAGCAGAGGCATGGAGTCAACGACAGACGGCATCTATGTAGCAGGAGATACAACAGGACTCGAGGAAGCAAGCACGGCAATCGAGGAAGGAAATATAGCAGGCATAGCAGCCTCCAGAGCTCTCGGAAAGATCGATGCGGCAAAGGCAGATAAGCTTATAGAAGAGGGCTGGGGCAGACTTAACCGCTTAAGAAGCGGCTTTAAGAGTGAGGAGAGAGTTGCGGCGAAGAAGCTGCAGCTCGCAAGCTACGAAGCAGCAAAGAAGGGAGAGTAAGGATATGGGATACATGGAATGCGGAATCATATCTAAGGAAGAGCTCGAAGCAATCGGACATTATCCGAGTGAGGAGAGGATGAAGCAGGGTCCTGTAGCTGTCTGTGAGTGTCTGCAGAAGATCCCCTGCAACCCCTGTGAGTCATCATGTCCCTTCCACGCAATACATATAGGAGAGGATATATCACAGCTCCCCGAGCTTGATGTAACAAAATGCGTAGGCTGCGGAAACTGTCAGACCCATTGCTCGGGACTTGCCATCTTTGTACTGGACAAATCCTATTCTGATACAGTGGGCAGCGTGGCATTTCCATATGAGTATCTGTACAGCTTCAAGGTCGGAGATACGGTAAAGGCAGCGGACAGAAGCGGCAGGCATGTCTGCGACGGAACTGTTAAGAGGATAGTGCTTAATGCCAAATCAGATGCGACACCGATAGTGACGCTGGAGGTACCGATAGGGCTTGTAGACGAGGTCAGAAGCATTTACAGGGAAAGAAGCTGAAAACAAAGCGGAGGACAAAGTTTGGAGGTAGTAAACTGCCAAACCTGATTGGTGATTCAGATGCGGGTTCGTGCGGATATGACCCGTGCCTGAATCAGGAGGACGAAAATGGAAGAGAGACTTAACGATGATGTACTGGTCTGCCGCTGTGAGGAGATAACGGCAGGAGAGATAAGACAGGCGATAAGAGACGGAGCAAGAGATGTAACGCAGATCAAGCTCAGGACAAGAGCCGGCATGGGGCTGTGTCAGGGAAGAACCTGTGAATTTCTGGTTCAGCAGATCTTAAGCCAGGAGCTTGGAATAGCAAGAGAGGAAACCGGGTTCTCTACACCGAGAACACCGCAGAGACCTATAACATTCGGAACGCTGGGAGGTGACGGTTTTGACGACTAATACTAATAAAACCTATGATGTAGCCGTTATAGGAGCGGGCGTAATAGGAACAAGCTGTGCATATCACCTTGTTAAAAAGGGACTGTCGGTAGCACTTATAGAGAGAAGCAACGTAGCAAGAGGAACCTCAAGTCACTGTGATGCAGCAGCTCTGCTGGTGGATAAACAGCCGGGACCAGATGCAGCCTTCGGATACAATAGTATTCAGCGCTTCTTAGAGTTAAGAGACGAGCTTGACAATGATTTCTGCCTTGAGCAGACCGGATGTGTATATGTCTGTGATACAGAGCGTGAGCAGGAGGTAGCCGCTCAGTATGCCAAGGACATGCAGGCAGACGGATATGAGGTCTATGCCCTGACTCCCAAGGAGCTTCTTGAGAGAGAGGAGCATCTTGCAAAGGATCTTGCAGGCGGACTTTGGAGCAATATCGACTGCCAGCTTAATCCCTTCAAGCTTTGCTTCGCATTTGTAGATCAGGTAAACGGTCATGGTCTTGACCTCTACACCTATACGGATGTTAAGGGCTTCAGGCTTGGCGTAAACAATCAGATCGAAGGTGTAGAGACCGACAATGGACTTATCAGATGTAAGAATGTTGTAAATGCCTGCGGCTGCTGGTCACCGTTTATAGGTAAGATGCTGGGAATAGATGTTCCGGTCGAGCCTCGTAAGGGAGTTATCCTTATATCGGCTCCGGGCTTCCCGATCTGCCACGGCAAGGTTCAGGAGTTCGGATATATGATTTCCAAATTCTCGAACTATGACTGTGAGAGAGATCCGGAGCTTGAAAAGTATGGCGTATCCTTCACAATAGAGCCTACTGACGGCAACAACGTGCTGGTAGGTTCAAGCCGTAACTTTGCTGGCTTCGAGCTTAATACAGAGGCAGAGATTATCCATGTTATAGCTAAGCGTGCATGCCGTTTCTATCCTGTATTAAAGGATGTTAACTGCATACGTTCCTATGCGGGAATCAGACCCTTCGTACCGGATCATCTGCCGCTTATCTCAGACGTAGACGGTATCCCGGGCTTCTATATAGCAGCAGGACACGAAGGAGACGGTATCTCCATGGCTCCTATGACAGGACGTCTTATCGCTGAGATGCTTGCAGGCGAAACCCCGTATATGGATATGAAGCCGTTTGACTTCAACCTCCGCTACGGACATCTGAGAAAGTAAGCTTTGCTGTATATTTCCGTATAAAATAAAGGCCCTTCAGAACCACGTAAAATAAGGCTCTGAAGGGCTTTTTCGACCTATTAACTGTAAAAGTCAGGCTATAGCACAAAGCTGGCTTTTGGATATAGTTTGTGTCAAATGCATATGTTTATGATGTATAATGGTGCCGATTTATGTGATACCACGGTCAATAGCTTCAGAATCTGAGGCTTTTCCCTTCGGGCAGGAACTTAGTATCATAATAGTCATTATTAGGGAAACGCTGATTTAATCAGCATTTCATTAACAAACGGCTCGAATTTGCTTCGCAAATCCTCGATGTGGCTGGCCAAAGGCCCTTCGGGCCTT
>CAVALT010000199.1:0-3831 GCA_963589455.1 Clostridiales bacterium | reverse complement strand
CTGCCGAAGACAGCAGGTGCGGTATACATTTTCATGTGAAGCCGCGTAAGGACGTAAGCAACGCCTGCCGAGGAAGAGTACATTTTTGTAATTGTTCCCCGTGTCTTCGAGACATGGGGTTTTTATATCGCATGAATATCTCATTTTTCGCAGTTAAGTGAAAAATACAGGAGGTAAGAAAATCATGGCTAAGGTTGAACTTAAGCAGCCTATAGTTGACGAGATCAAGAGCGTGATCGACGGCGCACAGTCAGTTGTTGCTGTTAAGTATCTTGGTATCAACGTTGATCAGGACACTCAGCTTCGTAAGGAGCTCCGTGAGAACGGCGTTACATACAAGGTATACAAGAACACTCTTATCAAGAGAGCTATAGCAGGCACAGAGTTTGCCGGACTTGAGCCGGATCTCGAGGGTCCTACAGCTATTGCCGTTTCAAAGACAGATGCTACAGCACCTGCAAGAATCGTTGCAAAGTATGTTAAGACTGTTGAGCCGCTTGAGCTTAAGGGCGGAATCGTAGAGGGAGTTTATTATGCTTCCAAGGATATGGCAGCTATCGCTGCAATCCCGTCAAGAGAGGAGCTTCTCTCAAGACTTCTTGGATCACTCCAGTCTCCGATCACAAACTTTGCAAGAGTCCTCAATCAGATTGCAGAGAAGAGCGGCGAGGCAGCTCCTGCAGCAGAGGCTCAGGCAGAGGCACCTGCAGAGGCATAAGGCACTGCAGAGTTTTATTTAAACAATTATCTTTATATGCCGCATGACAGGCGGTAATCTTAATCAGGAGGATTAGACAATGGCAAAGTTGACAACAGCTGAGTTCATCGAGGCTATCAAGGAGCTTTCAGTTCTTGAGCTTAATGATCTTGTAAAGGCAGTAGAGGAAGAGTTCGGCGTATCTGCAGCAGCAGGCGTTGTAGTAGCAGCAGGTGCTGGCGCAGGCGCAGCAGCAGCTGAGGAGAAGACAGAGTTCGACGTAGAGCTTACTGACGTTGGACCGAACAAGATCAAGGTTATCAAGGTTATCCGTGAGATCACAGGTCTTGGTCTTAAGGAAGCTAAGGATCTTGTTGAGAGCGCTCCTAAGGTTGTTAAGGAGGGTGCTGACAAGGCTACAGCTGATGATATCAAGGCTAAGCTTGAGGCTGAGGGTTCAAAGGTTACTCTTAAGTAATTCAGCATTATACAGTGATTTTTATACTCCCGACGGCTGGCCGCCGGGAGTTTTTTAAAAAGGAGCAGTTATGAAGGTAATCACACTGAGTAGAGAGTACGGAGCAGGCGGACATTCCATAGGAACAAAGGTTGCTGAGCAGTTAGGCATACCCTTCTATGATAAGGACATTATAAGAGCTGCAGTCAAGGCTACAGGCTTTGATCCTGATATGGTAGAGGATGAGGGCGAGGATATGTCCAGATTCGAATCCTTCATGACTACACTGGGCAATCTCTCCAGCAATTATTACAGCGACAGCCATGAGAAGCTCAGGATGATTCAGGAGGCTGTTATAACAGATTTTGCCAAGAAGGGTCCGTGCGTCATACTTGGTCGCTGTGCGGATAATGTGCTCCTTAATGCAGGCATTGAGTGCTTCAATGTCTATATCTATGCAGATGAGCTGCACAGAGCAAAGCGTGTAGCTGAGCTTATCGGTTCAGATGATCCGGCTCTTATCAAGAGGGCTATACTTAAGAAGGATACGGCACGTCACAATTATTATCATCGCTTTACAGGCAAGAAGTGGGGCTATGCTGATAACTATCATCTCTCACTCGACTCAGGCTTCCTGGGCTATGACAAGTGCGTAGAGCTGATTACAGACATTGCAAAGAACAGCTGAGTATAGAGCGGGTACAACTGATTCTATCTGATTCAAGGCTATTTTTGTATTGCCTGTGCTTAGTGCGTATCAATTCAATCATTATTAATCAAATAAGAATATATATTCCGGTCGATGCACTGCTGCATGACAGGATATTTAATTTATAGATCATAAAACAGGCTTCATATCTCGAAAAGGAGGTGTGAGGCCTTTTTTCTTTGCGGCATTCTTTATCAGCAGGTAATCAATTAGACTTTTACATTACAGTTCATTAATGCTATACTTTATTCAGTTTGTACACACAGTGCGGCAGAAGCATTTAACGGAGGATAAGATGCGGGAAATGATTATGGTTCTCGATTTCGGTGGTCAGTACAATCAGCTGATTGCGAGACGAGTTCGTGATGAGGGCGTGTATGCCGAGGTATATTCCTACTCTATCGGTATTGATAAGATTAAGGAGCTCAATCCTAAGGGCATCATATTTACAGGCGGACCTAACTCAGTATATCTTGAGGAATCTCCGCATATAGATAAGGCCATATTTGATCTTGGCATTCCGATTATGGGCATATGCTATGGCTCACAGCTAATAGCCTATACGCTCGGAGGCAAGGTTGAAACAGCGCCGGTATCTGAATATGGCAAGACAGAGGTAGAGGTCGATACGACTGATACGATGTTCAGAGACGTAAGTCCTGTGACAACAACCTGGATGAGCCATACGGATTATATCAGCGAGGTTCCGGCAGGATTCAAGATAACAGGACATACACCGGTATGCCCGGTTGCAGCAATGTCCAATGCTGAACGGCGCATATATGCTGTACAGTTCCATCCTGAGGTTCAGCACTGCCGCGAGGGTAATAAGATGCTTCACAGCTTTGTATACGATGTATGCGGCTGTACCGGCGACTGGAAGATGACCACCTTTGTTGAGGATACTGTTAAGGCAATCAGGGAAAAGGTCGGAGACGGCAAGGTGCTCTGTGCACTTTCAGGCGGAGTGGATTCCTCAGTTGCTGCCACCATGCTTGCCAAGGCAGTCGGAGAACAGCTTACCTGTGTATTTGTAGATCATGGCCTGCTCCGTAAAAATGAGGGCGATGAGGTTGAGGCAGTATTCGGACCGAACGGACCGTATAAGCTTAACTTTATCCGTGTAAATGCTCAGCAGGAGTTTTACGACAAGCTTAAGGGCGTTGAGGAGCCTGAGGCTAAGCGCAAGATAATAGGAGAGCAGTTTATCAGAGTATTTGAGCGTGAGGCCAAGAAGATCGGCAAGGTTGATTATCTTGTTCAGGGAACTATCTATCCTGATGTTATCGAATCAGGACTCGGCAAGTCAGCAACCATCAAGTCTCACCACAATGTAGGAGGACTTCCTGACTACGTTGATTTTAAGGAGATCATTGAACCGCTCAGACTGCTCTTTAAGGATGAGGTAAGACGAGCAGGACTTGAGCTCGGACTTCCGGATTATCTGGTATACCGTCAGCCTTTCCCGGGACCGGGACTTGGCATACGCATTATAGGTGAGGTAACAGAGGATAAGGTGCGCATAGTTCAGGATGCGGACTATATATTCCGTTCTGAGGTCGCAGAGGCAGGTCTGGATAAGCAGATAAGTCAGTATTATGCAGCACTTACCAATCTTCGTTCTGTAGGTGTTATGGGGGATTTCAGAACCTATGACTATGCGGTAGCACTGCGTGCCGTAGTAACCGATGACTTCATGACTGCAGAAGCAGCAGATATCCCATATGAGGTGCTGCAGCGCGTAATGACCCGTATCGTCAATGAGGTCAAGGGAGTAAACAGAGTATTCTACGACCTGACCTCCAAACCGCCGGGAACAATAGAGTTAGAATAATTTCGAGGTCTCGAAAAAGCTGATAAATACGTGCTTTTTTGACCATCAAAGCCTTTCGTGGCAACGAAATGGCAACAATTTTCATTATTCCGTAAAATAAGAGAAGAGCTATCTGATTTCATAAGGAAGTCAGG
>CAVALT010000198.1:0-3842 GCA_963589455.1 Clostridiales bacterium | reverse complement strand
CCCCTGATGAGCCGACATATATCTCAATTGACTTTGAGGCAGGAGCTCCGGTTGCATTTAACGGAGAGAAGATGAAGGCATCAAAGATCATAGAGAAGCTTAATGAGGTCGGAGGAGCCAACGGAATAGGAATCATAGACATAGTTGAGAACCGTCTTGTAGGCATGAAGGACCGCGGAGTATATGAGACACCGGGAGGAACCATCCTTTACTTTGCACACTCACAGCTTGAGATGCTTACGGTTGACAAGGATACTCTTCACGAGAAACAGAAGCTTTCTGTAGACTTTGCAGACCTTATTTATAACGGCAAGTGGTATTCTCCGCTTCGCGAGGCTCTGCAGGCCTTTGCTGACGAGGCTGACAAGTACTGCACAGGTACAGTTAAGCTTAAGCTCTACAAGGGCAACATTATCCCTGCAGGCACAACCTCACCGTACTCACTCTACTCAGAGAATCTTGTTACCTTCGGTGAGTCTGATTATGATCAGGGACAGGCTGCAGGCTTCATCAACCTTTGGGGACTTCCGATTAAGGTTCAGGCACTCAGGGAGCAGCATCGCCTGTAATCAGAGTCTTCAGCAGGATTCTGAAAGTATAATTAAGTAAATGCTGATTTATTCAGCTTTACTTAACAGACTTCGGAGGATCGTACGGATTTGTAGTGAATTTGCTGTTTCACAGTGCGAATCCGGTGTGGGAAACGCTTTGATCAGCGCTTCCTTAATTACAGGATCAGGATATTAGCAAATATTAAAGGGACCGCTTATGGACATACAGCGGTCCCGCTGTGTTTATCTGACAGAATGCCGGCAGTGACAGAACAAATCATGATTCCTGGATGCTAATATGCTGGGATACCAGCTGCTGTATAGTAAACTAAACAAAAATAACGGGGACATATATTTTATGGCAAAAATGTGGGCAGGACGCACCTCAGGTGTGACGGACAGCATTGCAGATGATTTTAATTCCTCAATCAGCTTTGACTCGAGGATGTACAGACAGGATATAACCGGCAGCATGGCACATGCTGCCATGCTGAGCTCAGTCGGAATCATTACAAAGGACGATTCTGACAGGCTGATAGACGGACTGCAGTCAATACTGGATGACCTTGAAAGCGGGAAGCTTGAATTTGACCCTGGCTGCGAGGACATACATATGTTTGTCGAGCAGGTGCTTACTGAGCGCATCGGTGACACCGGCAAGAAGCTGCATACGGCAAGAAGCCGTAATGACCAGGTTGCACTGGATCTGAGGATGTATCTCAGAGATGAGGCAAGGGAGCTGGACAGTCTGGTAAGAGAGCTGACAGAGGTGATTGTTCGTGTGGCCGAGAAAAATATGGGGGCAGTAATGCCGGGCTATACTCATCTTCAGAGAGCCCAGCCTATACTGTTCTCACATCAGATAATGGCATACGCCATGATGCTCTTAAGAGACAGGGCCCGCATCAGGGATGCAGCAAAGCGCATGAACATTTCCCCTATAGGAAGCTGCGCCTTTGCAGGAACAACCTATCATACGGACAGAGCCTTTGAGGCAGCAAAGCTCGGCTTCGATGACATTTCCCGAAACAGTATAGACGGAGTATCGGACAGAGACTTCTGCCTTGAGCTTATGAGTGCCATAGCCATACTTATGATGCACCTGTCGAGGCTCTCGGAGGAGATAGTGCTCTGGACCAGCTGGGAATTTAAGTTTGTTGAGCTTTCAGACAGCTATACCACAGGCTCGTCTATAATGCCGCAGAAGAAAAATTCAGATATGGCCGAGCTTATCAGAGGCAAGACCGGAAGAGTATACGGTGATCTGATGGCACTCCTTACCACGCTTAAGGGTCTGCCTCTTGCCTACAATAAGGACATGCAGGAGGACAAGGAGGCTGTATTTGACTCTGTTGATACAGTTAAGATGTGCCTTAAGGTAATGGCTCCGATGCTGGATACCATGCGCATCATACCGGAAAATATGCGTAAGGCTGCAAATGAGGGCTTTATAAATGCTACTGATCTTGCAGACTATATGGTTAAGAAGGGAATGCCGTTCAGGACTGCGTATAAGATATCCGGCAGTATAGTTGCGGACTGCATTAAGCGCGGACTGGTGCTTGATACCTATCCGCTGGAGGATTACAGAGCACACAGCGAGCTTATTGAGTCAGATGTATATGATGAGATAAATATAGATAACTGTGTGGAAAAGCGTATCTCTGCAGGCGGAACCTCATCGGTTTCAGTAAGGGAACAGATAGAGTGGGTTAAGGCTCAGCTGAGTGCTGAATAAGTACATGATGCTCTGCAGGCAGAAAAAAGCATCGGATTTAGAAGGTTTTAAACCAAACTGATATCAGATTGCTCCGCACTTTGTGCTCCCGCAATTAAGCTCAAAAGTCCTTATGCAGGCAAGCCTGCAGCGAATTTTAAAGCTTTTGACCCTGGCAGCAGCATATTGAAAACAGGAAATTACAGATAATATTATGAAGGTATTTATAGACGGAAGCTCCGGAACGACCGGATTAAGGATATATGACCGCCTTGCGGCAAGAAAGGACATTGAGCTCATTATCCTGAGCGATGACAGACGCAAGGACCCGGAGGCCAGAAAAGAAGCTCTTTTTAAGGCAGATGCAGCATTTTTATGCCTGCCTGATGCTGCGGCGATAGAAGCAGCAGCACTTGCTGAGGGCAGTGACACTGTCATCATAGACACCTCAACTGCACACAGAACTGCTGAGAGCTGGACCTACGGCTTTGCCGAACTTAAACTTGGAGCACAGCGTGAGGCAGTCAGGACAGCAAAGCGCATAGCTAATCCGGGCTGCCATGCAAGCGGCTTTATCTCACTTACTGAGCCGCTTATCAGAAAGGGACTGCTTAAGAAAACAGCAGCCTTAAGCTGCTTCTCGCTTACAGGCTATTCAGGCGGCGGCAAGAAGATGATTGCAGAGTATGAGGCCGAGGGCAGAGATGAGCTGCTTGATGCTCCGAGACAGTACGGACTTACGCAGCAGCATAAGCATCTGAAGGAAATGAAGGCTCTGGCAGGACTTGATACGGCACCGGCCTTCTGCCCGATAGTTGCTGATTATTACAGCGGCATGGAGGTAAGCGTTCCGGTATTTGCAAAGGATTTAAACGGCAGTATTCAGGATATAAAGGATGCATACAGAGAGTGCTATCACTCCAAGATAGTGCATTTTGAGGAAAATGCTGATGACGCCGGCTTTATCTCTGCCTCAAAGCTTTCAGGCAGGGATGACATGATTATAACAGTAAGCGGAAATGAAGAGCGCATACTGCTGACCTCACTGTTCGATAATCTCGGAAAGGGAGCATCAGGAGCAGCAATTCAGAATCTGAATATAGTCATGGGCATAGATGAGACAACAGGACTAAACGTATAAGTGGATGCTGAGTTAATCAGCATTCACTTATCCATCTTCGATGGAACGTACGGATTTGCAGGAGAAGCTGCTGCTTCGCAGTGCAAATCCGGCGACGGAAACGCTTAAAGCAGTGTTTCCATAAGGGTCAGCCTGTTCAGAGTGATTCAGAAATAATAACGGGAGTATCAGATGAAGATAATTGAAGGCGGCGTATGTGCCGCAAAGGGATTTAAGGCAAACGGACTGCACTGCGGCATACGTCCGAATA
The DNA here is from genome assembly GCA_963589455.1 of Clostridiales bacterium. Classification (GTDB taxonomy): domain Bacteria; phylum Bacillota; class Clostridia; order Lachnospirales; family Lachnospiraceae; genus Avilachnospira. Next base: position 183 of record CAVALT010000198.1, on the reverse strand, counting down.
CGACAAAAAAGGATCTTTCACTTGTGGTGAGCGAGATTCCGGCGAGTGCGGCAGCAGTTTATACAACCAATCTTGTTAAGGGAGCACCGCTTAAGGTGACCAAAAGCCACATAGCTGACGGTATTGCCCAGGCAGCGATATGCAACAGCGGCAATGCCAATACATGCAATGCAGACGGCATTG
>CAVALT010000197.1:1670-3844 GCA_963589455.1 Clostridiales bacterium | reverse complement strand
TCATCAAAGAGCTCCTCAGGATGATAGCTTCTAAGCCACTTCTCAAGTATCTCGAGATGCTCCGGCTTCTCCATGGACACAGGCACCTGATGCGCAAGGAAATATCCCTCTATCTTTTTGCCGTCAACCTCCTTCGGACCTGTCCATCCCTTAGGAGTACGAAGAACTATCATAGGCCATACCGGTCTTGTCGGATCGTTGTTTTCCCTTGCATTCTTCTGAATAGTCTTAATCTTCTCTATGACCGTATCCATGGTTTCAGCCATCAGCTTATGCATGGTCATCGGATCATCGCCCTCAACAAAATAAGGCTCCCAGCCGCAGCCATGGAAGAAGGAAACGATCTCATCATGAGACATTCTCGCAAAGATAGTCGGATTAGCTATCTTATAACCATTTAAATGCAGTATCGGAAGTACGGCTCCGTCTCCTATAGGGTTAAGGAACTTATTTGACTGCCATGAGGTTGCAAGCGGTCCGGTCTCTGCTTCACCGTCACCTACAGTAACTGCGGCAATAAGATCAGGGTTGTCAAATACGGCACCGAAGGCATGTGCTACACCGTAGCCAAGCTCTCCGCCCTCATTGATTGATCCCGGTATCTCGGGTGCACAGTGTGATGCAACTCCTCCGGGAAATGAGAACTGCTTGAACAGTCTCTGCATGCCTGCCTCATCCTGTGAGATGTTCGGATAGGTCTCGCTGTAGGTGCCGTCGAGATATTCATTGGCTATATAGAAGTTTCCTCCGTGTCCCGGACCTGACAGCAGCATAACATCAAGATCATACTTCTTGATAGCTCTGTTAAGATGAACAAATACAAAGTTCTGTCCCGGAACTGTTCCCCAGTGTCCGACAATCTTCTTCTTTATCATCTCCTTTGTAAGAGGCTTCTTTAATAACGGGTTTTCAAGCAGGTAAAGCTGTCCTGCCGACAGATAGTTTGCTGCCCTCCACCACGCATTCATCCTTGTGAGAAGCTCTTCGGTAATCGGTCCCTTCTCCGGACAATTCTCTCTCATTAATTCTAATCCCTCCATTATAAACACATTGTCTGTTTCAGTCTTATTCTACCAAAACTCCGCGCGTTAAGAAACTGCTAATTGTTTAGCACCTTCCATATTTCAACGCAAATCGCCTGCTTGCAGGCGAATTCACGCTGGAATATGGAAGGCGGCCAGGGCCCGAAGGGCCTCTGGACGGCCACATCGAGGATTTGCAAAGCAAATTCGAGATGTGTGCTAAACATGAATAAAGAAGCCGGCCGCATTTACATCGATATCCATCCAAATGCATTTGCCACAGAGCTTATAAGTATGATTACCGAAAACAGCGGTCCGAGATACCTTATAACTGCAGCGAATACCCTTTTACGCTTAAATGACTTCTCGCCGTGCATTACCTCTGCCTCGATGCTGCTTACACCGATAACCCTTGATACGAGCAGACAGGTGGCAATCGCCGCTATCGGCATCATAACTGAATTGGTCAGGAAATCAAAGAAGTCAAGAAACTGCATGCCTATAACAGTAACAGCTGAAAGCGGTCCGTAGCCCAGTGACGACAGCGAACCGAGAAGCAGCATTATGCCCGCAATCACAAGTGCAGCCTTTTTGCGTCCCCAGCCCAGCTGATCCTCGAATGTGGAAACTGCACTTTCCGTAAGTGCTATCGAGCTGGTTATTGCAGCAAACAGCACCAGCAGGAAAAAGAGTATGCCGGCCATGGTTCCCATGCCCATGCTGTCGAAGACCTTGGGGATGGTTATGAACATCAGCGCCGGACCTGCCTGAAGAGTATCAGGATTTCCTCCTGAAAATGCAAATACTGCAGGAATAATCATAAGACCTGCCATCATTGCAATCGCCGTATCAAAGATCTCCACATTTCTTGTAGAATCCTCAATTGAGATGTCCTTCTTCATATATGAACCGAAGGTCACCAGTATGCCCATTGCTATAGACAGCGAATAAAACATCTGTCCCATAGCCGTCACAACTGTCATCCAGGAAAAGTTGCTTATATTCGGAACAAGAAAATACTTTACTCCTTCCAATGCACCCGGCCTCGTCACAGAGTATACTGCAATAATTAAAGAAAGCACCACAAGCACCGGCATCATTATCTTCGATACGCGTTCGATTCCGTTGCGGACACCGGCATATATGATAAAC
>CAVALT010000197.1:0-1660 GCA_963589455.1 Clostridiales bacterium | reverse complement strand
GTCTGTACACCGTTTGATATAAATGCCGAAAAATATCCGTCAGCAGCCAGCTCATGTCCGTGACCCATAATGTACTCGGCAAGATATTTTATTACCCAGCCGCCGATAACCGAATAATACGGAACTATGAGCACCGGAATAACTGCATTTATCCAGCCGCCGAAGGACAGCCAGCCGGAGCGTCCGAAGGACTGGAATGCACCTACCGGACTCTTGCCGGTCATACGTCCAATCGCAGTCTCCGCCACTATCATGGTATATCCGAAGGTCAGTGCCAGCACGATATAGATAAGCAGGAAAATGCCTCCGCCGTATTTTGCTGCAAGATACGGAAAGCGCCATATATTGCCAAGCCCTACCGACGCTCCTGCCGCAGACAGTACAAAGCCGAGCTTTCCTGAAAATGTACTTCTCTTCTGATTAACTGAATCCATTATGTGTATTATCCCTTCATTACTTTTTAGAGCGGCCGTAGCTTAAGGAAACGCTGATTAAAGCGTTTCTCACGCCGGATTGACGCTGCGGGTTTACGCTGCGAACAGCAAATTCCTAAACAAATCCGTGCGTTCCGGCTGATGCCGCTAAGGATTTGCTGACTTAATCAGCATTTCCTAAGCTGTCGCATTCTCAGCATGGTTTAACAGTTTAACTCATACAGGGTGTTTAATCAAGTAAAGCTGTGTGCAGCAAGGCAGCAGCATCGCGCTTTTCGCAGAGCATCAACTCCGGATAGAGTTTCTATTGGAATTCAAATGCAGAGCTCACAATAAAAAAGCTGACAGATAACGGCAGATACCGGCTGTGCCTTCCGTTATGGATTTTTCAGCAAAGATAAACTATAATTAAGAGATATTAGGGACAAAAGCTTTTGACCCTTACATCATTATATGTAAATTTAACCGGTATGGAGGTACCTGCAATGCGTGATGCAAATCAGAAAAAAATAGATACTGTTCTATGTCACAGACTCGTAGATTCACTTGAAAAGCGCTGGATTAAGGGCTACTACGCAGAGAATAAGGAGGAGGCTCTTAAGATCGCTCTTGAGCTCATTCCTGAGGGCAGCTCAGTTGGCTACGGTGGATCCATGACTCTTGATCAGATCGGACTTAAGGATGCCCTTGATAATGAGCATTATCACCTTATCAGACGTGAGCTTGCAAAGACTCCTGAGGAAACAAGAGAGAAATATATTGAGATCTACGGCTCCGACGTATATATTACAAGCTCCAATGCCATTACTGAGGACGGCATACTTGTAAATATCGACGGCAACGGCAACAGACTTTCCGCTATCTGCTACGGACCGCGCAAGGTTGTATTTATAGTCGGTGTAAATAAGATTGCCAAGGATCTTGATGCTGCCAAGCTGAGAGCACGCAATACTGCTGCTCCTATAAACTGCGCACGTTTAAGCCTTGATACACCATGTCAGACTGCAGGCTCATGCGTTAACTGTATGAATCCTAAGACAATATGCAGCCAGTTCCTTGTAACCCGCTGCAATAAGCTTCCTGACCGTATGCATGTCATTGTGGTAAATGAGGAGCTCGGATACTAAGGAAATGCTGATTAAATCAGTGTTTCCTTAATAGCCTCCGGCGGATCGCACGGATTTACTTATGGATTAGCTGCTTCGCAGCGTGAATCCGGTGTGGGA
>CAVALT010000196.1:3013-3878 GCA_963589455.1 Clostridiales bacterium | reverse complement strand
GTACAGGCTTAAGTCCGCTTCCGTTAAGCGGCGTATAGACTATCGAAACATTCTTGTCTATCTCATCACCGTACAGAACAGACTGTGCCTTAACCTGCTCGGTAAAATCAGTATAAATCTGCTCGTCTATATAGGATATGATTCCTGACTTAAGACCATCCTCAAAGTCAATCTGCTTCACATCATCAAATATATCAAGCTTTTCAATCTCTCCGAGAACCTCGGCCGCACCCTCTGTGGTAATCTGACAGCCATCCGGACCGTAAACCTTATATCCGTTGTACTTTGACGGATTATGTGAGGCTGTAACCATAATTCCGGCTGAGCATCCGAGAGCTCTTATTGCATAGGAGGCACAGGGTGTAGGCATAAGCTCTCTGTAGATATATGTCCTGATGCCGTTTCCTGCAAATACACCGGCTGCAATCTTTGCAAACTCCTCTGATTTAATGCGTGAATCACGGCTGATTGCAATACTGCGGCAGCCCTCGGCATTATGTCTGATTACATAATCTGCAAGTCCCTGTGAGGCCTTGGCAACTGTATATACATTCATTCTGTTGGTTCCGGCTCCAAGCACTCCTCTGAGACCTCCCGTACCAAACTCCAGATCTCTGTAAAAAGCATCCTCCTGCTTTGCAGGATCAGCTGCCATTGCCTTAAGCTCTGCTGCAACATCAGCATCAGCTGCCTTCTCACACCAGCGTGAATATTCCCTTGTGATTTTCTCGTTATCCATTTGTCTGCCCTTTTATAAAAATCCAGTAACTGTTTAGCACCTATCTCGAATTTGCTCCGTAAATCCTCGATGTGTCCGGCCAGAGGCCCTCCGGGCCTTGGCCGCCTTCAGTATTTCAGTATGAAT
>CAVALT010000196.1:0-3003 GCA_963589455.1 Clostridiales bacterium | reverse complement strand
TATGAATTTGCCTGCAAGCAGTCAATTCATACTGAAATACTGAAGATGCTGAACAGATACATTTACTTAAGCTGTTCAATCTGAGCGTCAAGCCTTGCCATCTCTTCATCTGAAAGGCTCCAGCTGAAGGCTGCTGCATTTTCCTCAACATTGCGTCTGCTCTGAGCTCCGACTATAGCTGCTGTAATAAATTCCTTCTGAGCAGCCCAGTTTATCGCTATCTGTGAAAGCGGCACATTATCATGCTCGAGTGATATGTCATCCATTACCGCAACAACCTTCATGACCTTTGAGAACATGGGCTCCTGAAAATGCTTATAGAATCTGTTCCGGTTGTCGGACGGTGCATATACCTTTGCTTCCCTGATTTTGCCGGTAAGTATGCCCCCGCCTAAGGAGCCATAGGACATTACCCCGATATTATGAGCATAGGCCCACTTTATGGTTTCCTCATTGTCCCTTGCAACCATGGAATACTGCGGCTGGTATACCTCTATAGGAGCATACTGCGAAGCTTCCTCCATCTGACTGATATCGAAGTTGCTTACACCGATATGTCTTATCATGCCCTGATCCTTATAGCTCTGCAGAAGCGTCATGGTCTCCTTAAACGGCACATTGGGATCCGGCCAATGTATAAGGTAAATGTCTATATAGTCGGTCTTAAGATTGTCCAGTGACTCGTGGATCTGACGTTTAATATCCTCTGATCTGCAGGTGCGGATGTAGCTTCCGTCTACATACTTTGTACCGCATTTGGTTGAAATAACCACCTTGTCACGAACCCCAAGCTCTGAGAGGACCTCTCCTACATGACGTTCTGCAGCACCCGCATTATATGCCGGAGCGGTATCAATAAAGTTTATGCCGCACTCATACGCCGCCTTAATGGCGTCCTGTCTTTTTTCAACAGGCACCTCATCCCAGCCTGCACCTCCGATGCCCCAGGTTCCGAGAGCCATCTCTGAAACGCGAAGTCCGGTCATTCCTAATGTCTTATATCTCATAACTATGCCTCCGAAAAGCAAATACAGTCAGAATAATCTGTTCTGTAATCAGAGCTGTTCCGCAATCAGAGATCTGAATACAGATCTGCCTTATATATGCCCTCTGAAATAAGTCTGCGGATACTGTCAACGACAAGCGGCTTATCCTCCTTATAGGTTACTCCGAACCACTTATCCTTTGTGCTTAATACCTTAACGCTGACCTTTCCGGCCTTGATGAGCTCATCTATAAACATCGGAAGCAGATACTCAGCTTTAAGTATCTTATCCTCCGGTGTCTTTTCAAAGAATTCGGAAAAGCCTCTTTCAAGCTCTGCAAATAATGCCGGCTTAAGACCCCACATGTTCATTGATACCAGTGCATCGATATCAATATGTACTCCGTTTGCCTCTACCCTGAAGCCATACTCTGATGCAGCATCCTTAACCTTGACTATATCTGAGGTTTCATCTACATCAGTGAGCATGCCGTCCTCATTCATGCAGCAGATGCCTCTTGTAACAGAACCATTATCAGAAAGAGTATTCCTTACCACAAAGCCTGCCATACAGTACTTATCGCTCTCATCTGCAGTTTCCGTCAGATATTCATGAACAGTCTTAAAGCCCTCCTTGCCGTAATAGTCATCAGCATTAATGACAATAAAAGGACAGTCAACTATATCTCTGCAGGCAAGGACAGCCTGTCCGGTTCCCCATGGCTTTTTTCTCTCAGCCGGAACCTCAACGCCTGCCGGAACCTCATTCATCTCCTGAAAAGCATATGCAACCTCAACATTATGCTCTGCACATAGCTTTGCAATACGATTGCCTATAACCTCCTTAAAGGTCTCCTCGAGATCATGCCTTATTATAAATACCACCTTATTAAAGCCTGCCTCTATTGCATCATGGATTGAAAAATCCATGATAATCTCCCCGTTAAGGCCTACAGGCTCAAGCTGCTTTATTCCGCCTCCAAAACGAGAGCCTATGCCCGCTGCCATAACAACCAATGCTGTTTTCATTTTATTCCTCCAAAATATATTCCTCTGCCAAATCACTGATATAGGTATTCAGCAGTGTATATCTAATTAATTCAGCCTTTATTGAGCTTTTCGATTATGGGAATCAGCTCTGACGGCTCAGATATAAGATATTCTGCTCCGCTGCTCTTGAGCTCCTGTTCGTCCCGAAAGCCGTACAGACAGCCGACAGATATGAGCCCTGCATTGGCTGCAGTCAGCATATCTGTTTTCGTATCTCCAAGATAAATAACCTCTCCGGCATTAATCTCGAGCGCCTCCATAGCCATCCTGCAGCCTGTCGGATCAGGCTTTCTCGGTATAATGCCGTCATCACAGACTACATAGTCAAAATGAAGCTCGCCAAATGCCTCTGCAAGTGTCTTATCTGTAGGAACCTTAGGCTTATTGGTTATGCAGGCTATGCTGATTCCCTGTGACTTAAGCCAATTAAGTGTATCCGTCATACCGGGATACGGCGCCGAATCATCAAGATAATGCTCTGCATAAACCTTAAGATACTCCTCGCAGGCGTCCTCATAGGATGCAATTACATCATCCGCCTGCATCTCAAGCTCCATGGCTTTATCAGGGTCTCTGTGCTCAAGCTTCTCGGCTTTTGTATACAGGCTGTCTGCTGTCGCCTTAAGCGCACACTCCGTAAACTTCTGATAGCCGTTGCCGACATACTGCTTTGTCTGCTCCGCAGTAATCTCGTTAAATCCGAATTTCTTCATAACAAGATTCATTGACGCTCTGAGACCGCCTATGGAATTAACAAGTGTTCCGTCAAGATCAAAAAATGCTGCTTTAATCATACTTTAATTCATATCCCGTAAAATGATACCAGGATCAAAAGCTTCAAAATCCGAAGCATTCCGGTATCAGCCGTGGCAAAATGCCTTCAGCCCCGTCATCATAAAATATATTAAGGAAATGCTGATTAAATCAGCATTTTCTTAAAAGCTCCGCTGGATTGCACGGATTTGCAG
>CAVALT010000195.1:0-3879 GCA_963589455.1 Clostridiales bacterium | reverse complement strand
AGGCAGATATGAGTAATCCATTTACGCTTACATTTGGAAAAAGTCCGTTAGAGTCAGTAGAGCGCCCGACACAGATTAATGAGATAATGGAGGCTTTCACTGCCGAACCAATAAATCAGCAAATGTTTTTAATTACCGGAGTGCGAGGGTCAGGCAAAACTGTTCTGATGACTGAGATATCACACCGGCTGATAGATAAGGACGATTGGGTAGTAATAGAGCTTAATCCGGCGGCAGATCTGCTCTCATCAATGCTGTCGAAGCTGAACAGTGATCAGACCTGTGCTGCATTAATAAAATCAGCCAAAATTGACTTGTCCTTTTTTGGATTGGGAATAAGCATTGAAGGCGCTCCCGCAATTACCGATACCGAAACTGCACTTATCAGGATATTAGATAAACTGAAAAAAAACGGCAAACGGTTGCTTATAACTATAGATGAAATTACCAACAGCGAAAGCATGCGTGTATTTGCAGGCTCCTTCCAGATATTTGTCAGACAGGATCTGCCGGTTTTCTTACTCGGAACCGGATTGTATGAAAACATAGATGAGCTGCAAAATGAAAAAAATCTGACATTTTTATACAGAGCTCCCAAAATACAGCTTCAGCCCTTAAATAAAGGAGCAATAGTTTCAAAGTATCGGAACATCTTCAAGCTTTCTGCGGAGGATGCCCGGCAGATGGCAGAGCTGACCAGAGGATACCCTTTTGCATTCCAGGTTTTGGGATATCTTACATGGAATAATAATGGAGATTATCATTCCGTGTCAGAAGAATATGAGCAATATCTGGCTGAGTTTGTATATGACAAAATATGGTCAGAGCTGTCTCCTAAGGACCGCAAGGTAGCTAAGGGGATTGCTGATGTTAAAAGCAGCAGGATTAAAGACATCAGAGATTATCTTGGGATGGATACCAATGATTTTAATCCTTACCGTAAACGCCTGATAAGAAAAGGCATCATAAGCGGTGAACAAAGAGGATATGTACATTTTACTCTGCCCCTTTTTGATAAATACGTGCTTGAGAATTATCAGTCTGACGAAGCTTAAATGTGTCAGTAATGCCCGAGGAAAGGAGCAGCACAACAAAGTATATAACATTGAGCAGGCGGCGGTAATTAGCTGCCTGCTCAATGAATAAAGAAGCAGCCATGCTGCGGCATTTTATCTGCCGTCTGCATGACTGCCTTTTTCTAAGGAAATGCTGATCAAATCGGCATTTCCTTAATATTTATTTAGCTTTTTCAGACTTTTAATCAGCCGAAGTTGAGTCTCAGAACACCATATACTATGGTAGCAACTACGGTCATGATAAAACCGATAAGTGACTCATAAGGAATAATCTTAAGTCTCTCCTTGATGGACATTCCCAGTGTTCCGGCACTGATGTGGAAGAAGCTTCCGTGCGGCAGGCAGTCAAATACGCAGCAGCCTGCATGGATCATTACAGCGGCCTGGATACCTGTTACGCCAAAGCTCAATATAGTTGAGCCGAATATCTGTGAGGCTGTTGTTGCACCGGCTATGCAGGAGGCTGTAGCTCCGCCCATTACTATACCTGAGAGAGGTGCAAGCAGGAAGCCCGGCATGCCTGTAGCCTGTATAAAGGCCTCAAGTGTGGTCTTAAGTGCTGAATTCGAGATGATTCCCGAGATAGTTCCTGTTCCGAGAAGCAGGAGAACTATGCTGCTCATACGGTTGATGCCTGTGGTTGCAAAGTCCATAAGCTTCTTGCTCTTGCCGCAGGCTATGGTTCCGATAACTCCTCCGAGAGGAAGTGCAAGTATCGGATCAATGGTGATTCCCGCAATCGGTCTGAGCATAAGCAGTACTATAGTGCAGATCGGTCCGATTACGGCTCTTCCGAATGACGGAAGCTCAGCCTTCTCACCTGTATGCTCAACTGAAGCCGCATCAACCATGTCTCCCTTTTTTCTAAGCAGCTTGAGGAAAATGTAGCTTGCGATGAGACCTGCAGCAGACGGAATCAGTCCACCCATCATAACCGTTGTAAGCGGAAGATTAAAGTTTTCCGCAAGAGCTATGGTATTGGCATTAGGTGATACTATGTTTCCGGCATGTATGCCTCCGATAAGAGCTATGGAAGCAGCTGCTCTGGAATAGTTTGTTCTTGCTGCGATATCAAGAGCGATAGGAGCAATAATAACTACTATAACATCACCAAAGGTACCTACAGCCTGAAGCACCCAGGCTGCGATTATAACAGCAAACAGTGCATACTTCTCACCCATCTTGTTAACTATGGTATGAGCAATGGTCTCTGCCGAGCCTGACTGTATCAGGAAGCCCGCAAGCATGCCGGCTGCGATAATACGCATGATGCCCGAGGCCATTCCGCTTGCACCGCTTACCATGAAGGAAACAGTTTCAGCAAGCGAAGCTCCGCCTATAAGTCCTCCTATAAGTGCGCCAACCATCATGCCGTACACCGGAGGAACCTTGTAAATTATCAATGCAATGGCAACTACCAGTCCTATGATAGCGCCTAAGGTTGTAATCGTCATTTTTAATAACCCCTCTAAAGACTTAAATATTCATCTCCTCAAGCAGCCGCCTGATCTTAGCATCCTCTTCCTCTGAGGCAATTACGTTAGGTGCACAGCCGTATTCATTGGAAATGATTCCCTTTATCAGCAGCGCACGCTTAACTGCGGTAAGGAACGGAGCACTGATATCAAACATAGCCATCAGCTTATTTACCTTCTTCTGTATAGCTGCAGATTTATCCCAGTCCTTGGCATTTACCGCCTTAACCCAGTCGGCAAAAAGCTCCGGGCAGATATTGGTAAGTCCGCCTATGCAGCCTGAGCCGCCGGAAAGAACGTTATGAACGAAGAACTCATCAAAGCCGCTGTAGATTTCAAAATCCGGAAATTCCGGAAGCAGCGTGTCACAGATCTTTCTTGTATGCTCAAAATTTTTGACCGTATCCTTGCAGCCCTTGATATTGCTGTATTTTCTGCGAAGCTTAAGTATAAGCTCAGGTGATACCTCATGTGCCGTGCAGCCAGGGAAATTATATATGTACACAGGTCCGTTTATATTAGGAACAGTCTGGTCATAATAGTTCTCTATGCTTGCGTCAGACAGCTTAAAGTAATACGGGGAAATGAGTATAACTGCATCTGCTCCCCTGCTCATTGCATAATTGCCGAGCTCAACGCTTTCCCTTGGTATCATTCGGGAAGCTCCTACGATAACCTCCATGCGGCCCTTTATAGCATCAAGCGCTGTGTCGATGCATTCCTTTGCCATGTCCATATCCATGGAACAGAACTCGCCGGTACTGCCCATAAGCACTATGCCATCGCTTCCGGCCTTTATGAGGTTCTCGTATACAGCCCTGTTGCCCTCATGATCCAGGCTGCCGTCCTCCTTGAATATGGTAACGACAGCTGTATAAAACTTTGCCATATAATGACATTCCTTTCTGTCAGAGGCAGTGCCGCGCTGCGGGCACAGCCTCGAAACCCTTTAAAACTTACAGAATGATTGCTCCCTTGTCTGCAGAGGACGCTACCTTTGAGTAATGTCTAAGATATCCGTGCGGAATGTACTTCTCCGGACGTGTCCAGTTCTTCATACGCTCAGCTATCTCCTCATCTGATACATGAAGCTCAAGCTTGCCGTCGATTACATCGATGCTGATTTCATCACCATCCTCAACGATTGCAAGCGGTCCTCCCTCTGCTGCCTCAGGTGAAATGTGTCCTACGAAGCAGCCGTTGTTGGTGCCTGAGAATCTTCCGTCGGTTATAAGAGCTGTAGACTTTGCAAGACCCATGCCATACATATACTTCATGGCCTTGAACATCTCACGCATTCCCGGACCTCCCTTTGGTCCCTCATAACG
>CAVALT010000194.1:0-3919 GCA_963589455.1 Clostridiales bacterium | reverse complement strand
CTATAAGGGCAATCTGCTATTGGTTGGCATTAACTACGATGAAGATAAAAAGCATACCTGCGTGATTGAAACAATGACAATTTAGATATAGTTCTTAAAAAGAGGCCGATTCAAAATCGGCCCCTTTTTAAGAAAAATCAGACTCACTCCACCGGATAAACCTTCTCAGTAATCTTAGCGCATTCACAGGCCAGCAGTATACCGCCCTTCTCGGCATAATAGCTGCACAGCCCACGCGTCTCGTAAACAAGCACCGAGGCCTGTTCATATTTCTCAATAATGGCCTGCTTAATCCTCTCAGCAAAGCCTGCGTTAAGGCAGTGTGCAATATAAATGCGTCCGCCTGCGTAGCCGGCCTCCTCAAGATTCTTAAGAAAGGCCTTAAGCGTGCCGTTTTCACCGCGGCACTTTGCAGCAATGATGATCTGTCCCTTTGGATTGCCGGTCGCCATAATCCTTATGCCGAGCATTCCTGCGGCCGCAGCAACAAGCTTGCTCACACGGCCGTTCGCAACGAAGTTGTGAAATGATTCAAGTGCAAAAAATATCCTCGAGTGCTTAATGTAATCATCACCAAGCATAATAATATCATCATATTCTCTGCCGTCGCGGACCCATTCGGCAATACGGTCGGCAAGCATGCGCACCTCGGGACCCGCACTCAGGGAATCAAAAACGTGAACCCTTGTGCCTGGATGCTCCTCCATATACATATTTCCGGCAGTTACGGCAGCATTGTACGTTCCTGAGAGCCCCTCTGATATGGTTACCACAAATACCTCATCAGCACCGTCATAGCAGCTGATCCACTGCTCAATGCCCGGACATGCAGTATGTGACGGTCCGCTGTATCCGGCAAGGTATTCAAGCATCTCACTGACATCAAGAGAAGCGTCATCGGTAAAGCTGCGCTCATCCGTTGAGATAGCCAGCGGAACAAGCCTGTAGTCAACACCCTTTACGCTGGCTTCGTCGGCAGAGCAGTCCGCTATAATTCGTCTTATCATTTTTGCACCCCTTCAATAAATATCTAAATTTATTTAGCTAACCGTAGCACTGCTTTATTAAGTGTAAATGAATTAATGATGTCAGCTTAGTTAAGAAAATGTTGATTTAATAAGTATTTCTTTATATGTTTCTCTTGTGAAATATCGGCAACAAGCGTATATTAAAATACAAACTTTGCCAAAGCAAAGCGTTAAACTCTCTGTTTATTTAGTTTTAAGGAGAAACACAACAATGAAGCGATTCCTGAGCATGCTCCTGACCGGAGCTATGGTTCTCGGCCTTGCAGCCTGCGGCGGCTCCAACAGCTCCGCCAATGCCTCTGACAACGGTTCGAAGGACACATCTGCAGCTGACACCAGGGTACTGTACCACACATTCAATTCAGCTCCATATGTAACGCTGGACCCCAGCACCGAGTATTCTAACGGCATCATGGTTCTGCAGAATGTATATGAGACCTTGACCCGCTACAATTCCGATACCGGTGAGGTGGATCCGCTGCTGGCTACAGAGTGGTCTTCTAACGATGACGGTACAGTCTGGACCTTCAAGCTGCGTGATGATGTCACCTTCCATGACGGCACCAAGATGACAGCAAAGCAGGTAGTGAACTCCATCAAGCGTTCTATAGACCTGGGACAGGGCGCTGCCTACATCTGGGATGCCGTATCCGAGGAGAACGGCGGCAGCGTTGAGGCTACGGGTGATTATGAGGTCACCATAAGCTGCGGATATCCCTGTGCTGTGGATCTTATAGTTTCAGCCGGCTATGGAGCCTACATTATGTCAGACAGCGTAGTTGAACAGACTACCGAGTGGTTCAATGAAGGACACGACGGCGGTACCGGCCCATATACCATAGCTCAGGCTAACGGTGACAGCGTAGTGCTCAAGGCATATGAGGATTATCGTGACGGCTGGAGCGATAATCAGTACAAGAATATAATGATTAAGAACGTACCTGAGTCCAGCGCCCGCCGTCAGATGATGGAGACCGGCGAGTCTCAGCTCTCCAGCGACTTCTCTTCAACAGACCTTAATGCACTTAAGGAGGAGAGCGATAAGGTATATCTGTACAAGGCTGATACCTTTAACAATATCATCATGTTCCTGAATACCGAGAAGGCTCCCTGTGACAACGCAGATTTCCGTCGTGCGCTGGCCTATGCATTTCCGTATGATGAGACTGTAAATGAAGTCCTCAACGGTGAAGCCAACCAGTCTGTAGGCCTGGTTCCTGCAGGTCTGTGGGGACACGATGACAGCATACTCAAATATACCTGTGACCTTGAGAAGGCTAAGGAGTATCTGGACAAATCCGGAGTGAATACTGACGGTCTCGAGCTTACTGTTACCTACATGAACGGCTCAGATGTCTATGCGAGTGCTCTTCAGCTGTATCAGGTTAATCTCAAGCAGCTTGGTATCAAGCTTAACCTTCAGAGCATGGAGTGGGATCAGCAGTGGGCTAAGGCTCAGAATGTGGATCCTGCCGATCGTCAGGATATGTTTGTATTCATCTGGTGGCCTGATTATGCAGATCCTGCCAGCTGGTTCCAGTCTCTGATCCACAGCGAGGATTCCATAACCTATAACCTGTCCTATCTGAAGGATGCCGAGCTTGATACATTGATTGATCAGGCAGCTGAGGAGACCGTTACAGACCGTGATGCAGCTATTGCAAACTATGCTCAGATCCAGCAGGATATAGCAGAAAATGCGTATCTGCTCAACCTGTATGATGAGGTTCACACCTATGTAGTAAGCAACAGCATTGAGGGCGTGAAGGAGAATCCGTCCTATTCCTACGCAATTCAATACTATAATATTACCAGCAAGTAAGGCTTGTGAAGAACTGTGTCTGAGTGACAGCCCCAAACGACATTTCATCAGTTTCAGGAGATGCCGTTTGGGGCATTTTCAAAGGACAGACATGTGATGATACCAGGGCAAAGGCTTCAAAATCCTCTGCAGGCTTTTCCGCATGAGGATGCTGAAGATAGCAGAAGCACACAGTGCGCAGCAATCCGGTATCGTCTGATTATTACAGACCAAAACGAGGGATCCTATGTTCAAGTATATTGTAAAACGAATACTCAGCAGTATTTTGGTCCTGCTGGGGGTTGTTACCATCACATTTTTTATCGCACGTGTCATTCCATCTAACCCTGAGGTAAAATGGGCCGGCTCCCGTGCCACAGAGGAGCAGCTTGAGGCCGCAAGGATAGAGCTGGGCCTGGATAAATCCATTCCGGAGCAGTATGTGATCTATCTCAGCGACCTGCTCCACGGAGATCTGGGCGACAGCCTGAACAGCCATCAGCCTGTATCCACGGAGCTAAAGCGATATATTCCTGCCACTTTGGAGCTGGTGCTGCTGGCCTTTATACTGGCCATTATCATCGGTATTCCTCTTGGAGTATACTCAGCTAAGAAAAAGGACAGACTGTTTGACCATTTCAGCCGCTTCTTCTCGATCGGTGCAGTATCACTGCCCACCTTCTGGGTCGCACTGTTTCTGCAGCTTATCTTCTATAAGACCCTGCAGTGGCTGCCCATCGGCGGCCGCTTAAGCGTTGAGGCCACCATCTTCGAGACTGTCCCCAACATCACCGGCATGCTCCTGCTGGACAGCCTGATCACTGGCAAGCTCGGACTGTTTATGGACGCACTTACTCATATCATTCTTCCCTGCATCACCATTGCCCTCTACCCAATAGGCCTCGTGGCCCGTATGACCCGCAGTGCTCTTCTGGAGATTCTGGGCGAGGACTATATCACTGCCGGCCGCAGCTATGGCCTGAGTGAGACAAAGGTGCTGTGGAAATATGCACTTAAGAATTCTCTGGGCACTACAGCTACGGATGTGGCTCTGTCCATGGGCTATACCCTAACCGATACCTTCCTTGTT
>CAVALT010000193.1:1856-3976 GCA_963589455.1 Clostridiales bacterium | reverse complement strand
CAGAGGTCCATTCAGCCGTTCCGCTTACACTCAGTCCGTCTCTGCAGTCCTCAGTCCAGATGCTGTCCTTAGGTATGGAGTCATCTGCTCTCTCAAATTTGAGTGACCAGTCTTCTATGCCGGTCGTGCCGTCATACTCCTTGCCAGTGACATGGTCTACGCTCACCTTGAGCTTTGCCTTTTTATACTGCACTTCCTTAGGCTCACTTAAGGTAGTATTGTGGTTTTTATCCCCGAATACTCTTACCTTTACATACCACAGCTCCTGGCTGCCGTCCATATCATAGCTATAGTCTCCATCAACGGTCTTGCTGAAGAGATACTCATATCTGCCCTCGTAGCCGCCAGACTCGGTGATGTTATTATCTGTCCTGAAGCTCAGGAAATATTTATAATCCGTACCATAATACAGAGTCCTTGCGGTTCCGAGAGTTATGACGTAGTCGCTCTTATTGATGGTCAAAGCTCCGAAGTACACAGGCTTTTCTGTCGCATTGACATTGTCTCCTCCGGTGCACTCTGCGCCTATATAATAGCTGCCTGCATTATAGTAGTTATCGCTGTTTTTCGTAGCGACTTTAGTAAGTGCGTCATCCGTATAGAGCTTATAGCTGAATGTTCCGTATCCGCTTATCTTCTTATCAAGCGTTGCCAGAGCATCAGCGGCATCCCTGTAATTTAATTCAGAGCTTATGCTGTACCAGCTCTTGTCAATGTCAGCCTTGGCTATGGTGAGGTCGCCTACCCAGAGATTTTCGGCGCGGCTAAAGCCGTCCTTCTCATTTTTGGTGGTAACAAATACGCCGTAGGTGCCTGCCTGACTTACATATGAGGTGTAATTGCCCTTGTACTGTCCGGAGTTAGCATCCTTAAGCTTATAGACTACCCTATCTATATCAAAGTACCTGCCGGAGGTCTCATCGTCCTCTGACAGCTCCATAGGCTTTACGGTTGCCCTGTGCTGCTCATTATCTCCGGTGTAGGTCTGCGCCATATTGGTTACATCAAAATCATAGGCCTCAGGAGTCCTGTTTGCCGTTGTAAAGCTTATCTGAGCCAGCTTGTCTGTGCCGTCTCCAAGCATGCCGCCATCCTTAAGATCAGCTGCCACATAGTAGGTATAAGTCGTTTTCTGATACAGATTCGCAGGCTCTAAGGTGAAGTTCTTCCTGGACTGCACCTCGTGCCTGATTATGCCGTTGGTACCCGGAGTGGTCTGAGCCTCATAGACCGCCTTAAGCTCTGCAGGGGTATAGTCCTTATAGGCCTTGTTCCTTGTGTAGTAAACAGCTATCAAATCCTTATTCGCACTGCCGTTTATCTTAGCACTGCTGCTCGTGATATCACTTGCTGTAAGGCTCAGCTTATCACCGCTGGTGCCGTAGATATTCTTAAACGACACAAGTGCGTTAGTTTTTGATATTCTGCCGTTTGCTATACTAACATTTGTTGCCTCAGCTCCGTCGTTATATGCATTCACTCCGAGCTTATACTCAACCTGCACGCTGTAGCCGTCAATGAAATTATTGACCTCTCTGATCGTGTACTGTCCCTGCTGTGCCGGTACTCTCTTATACAGATAGGTGCCGTTATCACTCCAGGTGAAGTCCTTTAAGAAATACAGCTTTGACTCCTTTGTCTTCTGGTTGATCACGTCAATGCTTACAGCCTCCTGCATCTTCTCAGTCTCCGGTCTTGTGCCCTCCGGATAGAATCTGAGCTCTAATGCATAGTCGTAGCTGTTGGTCAATGCTGCTGTGACTTTCGTTCCACTCTCATTAAGGCGAAGATAAACTGCAGAATCCTGCATATCCTCTTCCTTTGCCTGACCATCAGAGTCATTCTTAACGGCATCAAGCCTGTAGTTATAGCCTGCGAGATTGCCTCCGATCTGCCTAAGCGTAAACAGTTCGCTGTCTGCTCTGAGCTTTATCGGATCGCTGGTATAGAGTCCTGTCGTACTGTCCTCTTTAAAATCACTGAACTTAACGGTCTGCTTCGTCTTATTGTCAGGATATATGATCTCGTAGCTGATGCTGTCCTTTGCAGCTGCAATTACGTCTGCCTCTGATATGCCGTTTAAGCCCTTAAAGTCCTGAGTGAAGGTAAGCCAGGACGCC
>CAVALT010000193.1:0-1846 GCA_963589455.1 Clostridiales bacterium | reverse complement strand
TCGTCTGGGTGAAGGTATAGCCTCTGGTCAAGGACTTTCCGGGATGATCCGGCGTAAATTCAATCGCCCGTTTTTCTAAAGAATCTGCGATATAATCATCCGCATCAGCCACCTGTCTTAAGTAGTAATTTTTACCGGTCTCAAGATTGGCAAATACGATTGCAGTACCTGAGCTTGAGGTGCTGAAGGTATGGTCTGTCTCATTTACCTTAGTATTAACACCCGTTGCAGGAACGGCATTGCCGTCTTCATCCTCGATAACAAAGCCGACACCAGATACACCTGTATTGACATTGTCCGCATCGACTGCTCTTATCTCGTACCAGTATGCCTTATCTCCGCCCTCGGGTCCCTTTCCTTTTTCCCACCAGGATATCTCGCCCTGGGTATTGGCCTTGAGCTTATTCCAGGTATCATTGCCGTCAAAGGTTGCAGTGCAGCTTATCAGCACGCCTCCATTTCCCTGATAGCTCTGAACATCGGCATCGCAGGTGAAATTGACCATGTATATCCTGTTGCTCCTGTCCTCGGGCAGATTTACTGTAAGCACACTTTTCGAATCAGTGCCTCTGTCGCATTTTACAGTGTACCTTGAAGCATCCACGAGGGCACCCTTAGTGACCTCACCGGTCTTTGAGATGGAGCACTCATACAGGCTGAAGCTGCTCTCATTAAATCTCTGTCCGGTCGACAGATCAAACCTAAGCTTAACTCCGTTAGGATACTTCTGCTGATTCTTATTGACCAGTGCTTCATAATCTATAGTGGCATTGTCCGCTATAGTGCCGTTTATCTTGCTGCTTAAGCTAAGCTCGCTTAATTTTATGTAATCATCAGTATAATATTTGGCATATTTTTTTGCCTCATCGGACTGTATCTGTTTAGCCTTGATTTCAGCTCTGCAGGTTATGCTGCCGCTGCTATTATTGTGGCCGTCCTTTGTAAACAGCTCTCCGTCAGAGACCTTTGCGGTAAATGTTATCTTATGCTCTGCAGCATTTTCCGCTGTATCGTCCTTAGGGTAAACTATGAGTCCGTTCTTGATGTCATAGGTGTAGCATGGCCTGTAGTCATCCCCCTTAAACGTTATATAGTAAGGGATGGTCTTGCCGTCCAGCTTAACATCATAATGGTCGTCAATAAGCTCCAGCACCGGTGCTGTGACTGTAGTTGCGGTTCCTCCAAGCTTGAATTCACCCATATTAAAGGTGACGGCTATATCATTCATAGCCATCCTGTTCTGATTATAGGTGATCTCATATTTTAAAGTATAATCTGTATAATCAAGAGCTGTCTTGCTGTCCTCACGCCTATCCAGCGTTGTCATGCTTATAATCTGGCTCCTTGCACGAACACTGGCCGTCTCCGTGGTTACCAGCTTCTTCTTCCACTCCGACAGGACCTCTGTAGTTCCTACAAAGCCCCAGCAGGACCACATGCTGGCCTGTACAGATATATTATGTGACGGGTTGGCCGTGTTGCCGGTCGCCCATACATAGTCTTCCTTGTCGGAAAGCTGTGTTACAAAGGTAAACTCGAGCGCCTTATCTGCGGAAAATGAGCCTCCGCTCCATGCTCCCGTATATATGTCCTGAGTTCCCTGAGGCATGGTGATATCTAATCTATAGGCATTTTTGCCCGTATCTATATCCAGCAGGTTCTTCTCGGAGCTATTAAGCTCACAGAACCATACAGGAGTCTCCTCTCCCTTTGTATAGGATGCGCCGTTATACGGATAATACTGCCTGAACTCTGCCGGAGGATCAGTCGTCTCACCCTTGCTGTTGGTAAACTTAATATCCTCTATCCTGATAATAGAGGAGCTGTCCGTAATCAATACCGGCAT
>CAVALT010000192.1:0-3992 GCA_963589455.1 Clostridiales bacterium | reverse complement strand
GCTTCAGGTCAGCATGCCGCTCATACGGCCGCAGCACAAGCCCAGCCGGCACAAAAGCCTAAGCCTAAGCCAAGACCATACGTATATCCGAGAGCTGATCTCCTTGAGAGAGGAAGCCGGACCGACAGGGGCGGACATGAGAAGCTGCGTCAGAATGCGGCAAAGCTTCAGAAGGTGCTCAGGGATTTCGGAGTAGGCGTAACTGTCACCAATGTCATAGTCGGTCCGAGAGTATCACGCTATGAGCTGACTCCGGATGCCGGCGTCAAGGTATCAAGAATAACCTCCCTTACAGGTGACATAAAGCTTGCACTTGCTGCAAGAGAGATACGTATAGAGGCACCGATACCGGGCAAGTCAGCGGTCGGAGTTGAGGTACCGAATGAGGTAAGCTCAACTGTTAAATTCAGAGACATACTTGAGTCAGAGGAATTTAAAAATTCAAAATCAAAGCTATGCTGGGGCGTCGGACTTGATATCGGAGGCAATACAGTTATAAGTGATATTGCCAAGATGCCTCATATACTTGTAGCCGGAACCACAGGCTCAGGTAAATCAGTCGGAATCAACTCGCTTATAATGTCCATACTGTACAGAGCCACCCCGCAGGAGGTCAGAATGATACTCGTCGACCCGAAGCAGGTAGAATTTACAGTATATAACGGCATACCGCATCTGCTTACAGATGTTGTGACCAGCCCTGAGAGAGCATTAAGCGCACTTAACTGGGCTGTAGCGGAGATGAACCGCAGATACAAGCTCTTCCAGGAATCCGGAACCCGCAACATTAAGGGCTACAATGAGAAGGCGGAGAAGGCAGCTGAGCTGCTGCCGGAGGGTGAAGGACCGGAGAAGCTCCCGTTCATACTTATAATTATCGATGAGCTTTCAGAGCTTATGATGCATGCCAAGAAGGATGTGGAGTCCTGCATAGTAAGTCTGGCACAGCTTGCAAGAGCCGCCGGCATACACCTTGTTGTGGCTACACAGAGACCGTCGGTTGACGTTGTGACCGGACTTATCAAGTCAAATATACCGAGCCGCGTAGCCTTCAAGCTTCCTTCGGTAACAGACTCGAGAACCATACTTGATTCCGGCGGAGCCGAAGCACTCCTGGGAAACGGAGATATGCTTTATAAGCCTGGAGACAAGAGCAGCCCGATACGTGTACAGGGAGCCTTCCTCAGCGATGATGAGGTTGAAAATGTTGTCAGCTTTGTAAGAAAACACAATCCTGCAGATGCAGAGGAATCCGAGATAGATGCAGCCATATCAAAGCAGATGGAAATGAATTTTTCCGGACAGTCAAAGGATAAGGCTGAGGATGACACGGATGTGCTTTTTGCCGATGCAGGAAGGCTCATCATTACAAGCGGCAAGGCCTCAATAGGCGGACTGCAGCGAAAATATAAGATTGGCTTCAACAGGGCAGCCCGCATAATGGACCAGCTCTGCGAGGCAGGTGTTGTGGGAGACGGCGAAGGAACCAAGGAGCGCCGCATTCTCATGAGCATGGATGAATTTGAAGCATTCCTAAGTCAATAAAGGAGTATTTACAGATGGCATTATTAAAGGAGTGGCTTGAGGGAACCGAATACAAGGTCCTCAGAGGCACAGATGAATGCGAGGTTAAGGACGTAATATTTGATTCAAGAAAGGCAGCACCGGATACTGTTTTTCTCTGCATGAAGGGAAGCAGGACTGATTCTCATGATTTCATCCCGGATGTGCTCGAGAAGGGCTGCAGAACGCTGGTTGTTGAGAAGCATTTTGTTGAGCTGCCGCTTAATGCAGAGGCATTTAACGGAGTAAATGTTATATATACAGAGAATGCCAGACAGACTCTGGCATTTCTGTCGGCTGCACGCTTCGGACATCCTGCAGACAGGCTTAAGCTAATAGGCATAACCGGCACGAAGGGCAAGACTACGACCTCATACATGTTCAAGGCTGTTTTTGACAGCTGCGGCATTAAGGCAGGCGTAATCGGAACGAACGGAGTGGTCATAGGCGATAAGCATACAGAGCTTAATAATACAACGCCTGACAGCTATGCACTTAACAGCTATTTTGCGGAAATGGCTGATGCAGGCTGTGAGTATGCTGTTATGGAGTGTTCATCACAGGGCTTTAAGATGAACAGAACGGATGCTCTGGATTTTGATTACGGAGTATTTTTAAATATAAGCCCGGATCACATAGGACCGCTTGAGCATGCGGACTTTGACGAATATCTCTACTGCAAATCCAGACTCTTTACCCAGTGCGATACCGCCGTGGTAAATGCTGATGATGAGCATACGGATGAGCTGATGAAGCTTGCAGACTTCAGAAACAAGCAGTATAGGTTTTCAATTAAAACAAAGGACTGCGATATATATGCAGAAAATCTTATATTTGAGGCCTCGGGAAGCTTCGCCGGCACCCTGTTTAAAACCGGCGGTGCGGTAAAGGAGTGCTTCGAGCTCGGACTTCCGGGAGATTATAATGTAAGCAATGCCATGGCCGTTATAACTGTTGCATATGATCTTGGTCTTCCTATGGATAAGGTGAAGGCGGCACTCAAATCCGTGCAGGTAACAGGAAGATCAGAGGCAGTATATAAGTCTGACCGATTCACAGTGCTGGTAGACTATGCACATAATGAGGTAGCCATGGTTAATCTCATGGATACGCTCAGAAAGTATAATCCGAAAAGACTTGTTGTTGTATTCGGATGCGGCGGAAACCGTTCCAAGGACAGAAGGACGGGTATGGGAGCTACAGCAGCACACTGTGCCGACTTCAGCATATTTACATCGGACAATTCACGGTTTGAAAAGCCTGAGGATATTATAGCTGACATTGAGGCTGCATATCTTGCAGCAGGTGGAAGTGCCGAATCCTACGTTAAGATTCCTGACCGCCGTGAGGCTATAAAATATGCCATGGAGCATGCCGAGGACGGCGATATTATAGCTGTAATAGGCAAGGGACATGAGGATTATCAGGAGGAAAATGGTGTTAAGCATCATTTCCTTGACCGTGAGGAGATACTTAAGGCAAAGGAAGAGCTTGGATTATGAGGCTTAACGCAGCGGAGATCGCAGCGGCAGCAGGCGGAGAGCTTATGGCCGGAAGCCCGGATGCCGTTATAGAAAATATATCCACAGATTCCAAATCCATGAAGGGCAGGGATCTCTTTGTACCGATTATAGGAGCAAGGACGGACGCACATAAATATATAATCGGTGCTGCCGAAAATGGGGCAGCTGCCGCATTTTCAGCATATGACACGGATAAGCTTGCAGAGCTTGCAGGACTGAGCAGGGAGGCATTTTCAGAAAGGCTTAATGCGGCCTGTGACGGCTTTGTACTTATAAGGGTCAGAGATACGAGGGAAGCGCTTCAGGCTCTCGGAGCATATTACAGGGAAAAATACGTACATATTCCGTATGTCGGCGTGACAGGCTCTGTAGGAAAGACCACGACGAGAGAGCTTATTGCCTGTGCACTGTCTGCCTCCTTTAAGGTGTATTCAACAAAGGGCAATGCCAATTCACAGGTCGGTGTTCCTATTACGGTTACGGAGACCGCTGCCGATGCAGGCATCGGAGTCATAGAGATGGGCATGTCAGAATTTGACGAGATGAGCCGCATCTCCGGGATCGTGCAGTGTGACACTGCAGTATTTACCGTGATAGGCGTAAGCCACATAGGCAATCTCGGAAGCCGTGAGAATATAATGCGTGAAAAGCTGCACATAATTGACGGCATGCCCGACGGCAGCACGCTTATCCTCAACGGAGATGATGATATGCTGAGCCGCTCTGATGTTTCATCCTTCTTTCCGGACGGAGCGGAGGAGAAACAGCTCAGAGTCCTTTATTACGGAACCGGAGCTAATGCATATTTCAAAGCCTCCGATATTACTGAGGAGGACGGCTGCTTTTCCTACAGACTCATTATTGACGGAAGGGAAGAGGCAGCTGTAAGGCTTAGTGTGCCAGGAG
>CAVALT010000191.1:0-4006 GCA_963589455.1 Clostridiales bacterium | reverse complement strand
GCTAACTTTTCAATGGTTTTCCTGTAAATGTCCTCGGCCTGGAACAGATCCTCAAGGAGGATGTATTCGTCTCTCTGATGCTCTGTGCATTCACGTCCGGGCTGCATAGGGCCGAATGCCACTATACCCGGCATGGCACGGGCATAGGTGCCGCCGCCTATTACCATAGGCTCCGACATATCTCCTGTTGCATCTCGATATACCTCGAGCATGGCAGTGATGACCTGTCCGTTCTTGTCCATGTAGATAGGCTTCGTATCCTCGGTGCAGGATACTGTGATGCCGTATGGGGCACAGGCAGCTTCTATGGCAGCAAGTACACGATCACTCGATACGGTTACAGGACTGCGGATGTCTATGGTCAATACAACACGGTCCTTAAGTGTCCTCAGGAGTCCTGCGTTCAGGGTCAGGCCTCCGCTCTGCTCGTCAGAAAAGCCGCAGCCCATGAGACTACCGCTCAGGTCAATGCCTATATGCTCCTGATAAAAGCTTACCAGCGGACTCTTAACACCATCCTCTGCCAACTCCTTCATGATGGCACTGATAGCGTTGCAGCCCTTTTCCGGTGTGCTGGCATGAGCCGAGCGGCCCTTGGCAGAATATTTCTTATTTCCGCTTGGCGTTTGCACTGAGGCTCTTGCCCAATCCGGTACCATATTTGCTGCATTGCCGCCCTCGGCTGACAGCAAGCCGCTCTCGGCTAATGGGAGTGACAGCTCGTAATGCAGAAGTCCCTTCTCCCCATAAATGGCAGGAAAATCAGCATCCGGAGTAAAGCCGTATACAGGCAGCTGCTCATGGGCAGTATAGTATGCCATGTCTGTCCAGCTGCCTGTCTCCTCACACTGTCCGAAGATCAGGCGTACACGGCGCTTGAGCGGTACACCGCTGTCCATCACATCCTTCATGGCGAACAGTGCAGCCATGGTCGGACCCTTGTCATCTGCGGCACCTCTGCCGTACAGTCTGTCTCCGCAGACCTCACCTCTCGGATCATGCTCCCAGCCGTCACCGACAGGCACTACATCGAGATGTCCGAGTATGCCTACAATTTCATCACCGCTGCCTATCTCAGCCCAGGCAACCCTTCCGTCACGGTTTACGGTTGGAATGCCGAGGCGGCCGCACAGCTCCAATACATAGTCCAGCGCCTTAGCCGGACCACTGCCGTAGGGATGTAGCTCATCTGCATCCGTCATAGCAACGCTCTCAATGGCCATCAGGCCCTTAAGTTCAGTCAGAAAAGTCTCATGATTCATAATTTCAGCTCCATTTATATATCGACAGCTCCGAAGGTGCGAAGCGCCTCTGAACCGCCACATCATGCATCACAGAGCGATTCGTGATGCTGTACTAAACAGTTATATGGTATGAAGATTGCAGGATGCATAAGGCACACCACACAATCCGGTATCAGCAGTAAGGCTTATAGTCCACATCATAGCCAAAGCTGCGGGGACCGAAGACCTCGAGGCCTCGTGCTGTGGTCCACTCTGCCGGTGCAGGCAGGGCTGTTACTGCCACATGCTCGCCTGCTTTGGCAAATGGATTAAGCTGCGGCATGGCCTCGTCCAGATCAAATACACAGATCAGATCAGGAACGGTTACGAAGTATTCTCCGTCCATCCAGCTGATGATATTTTCATTCTGATACCAGATGCGCAAGCTGTGTCCTGCGTATTCATCTGTGCCGCTTATGACGGTATTTCCGTAGGTATAGCCGTCGCGGGTCTCGTAGCTGCTCTCGGTCACAGTGCCCCTGAACATCATGCGGCCCCTGCCTGTGTTAGTGACAGCAGCCACATAGTCATTTCCCGCATCCTTTGCCTCACGGAAGGCACGGCCGATGCTCTCGGCATAGGTGATGGCACCGCGGATAACGGCGTCCTTAAGCACCTTGGCAGTATTTACATGATCCATGACAGCAATAGTATTCTGGCTGACCACGGCAAGCGCGCGGACCATGTCCTCACCGCGCTCATCGTCAAATACGTTGGTAAATACAGCGCCCTCGCCAAAGCGGTTCATCACGCTCATTGGGCACATGGGGATGCCCTTGAGGAAGTAGGTAGAGTGCTGCAGAGCCGGAACACTTCGTCCGGCAGGGTCTCCGTCCACGATATAACGATCGGTCATAGCTCCCACATAGAAGGCTGTTGCAGTGTTGCCTCCGCCAAGCTCCGTAGAGATTACAGCGGATACATCCCTGCCCAGGAACTGCTCCAGCTGCTTCATGCACAGTATATAAAAGCTCTCCTCTGTCTCCTTAAGGCGGGCATATTTTTTGATCTCCTCCTCCGTCAGCGGGCTGATGGCCCCGCAGGCATAGGGCGTGCCTATAATATCATCGGAAGCCAAATCATCAAAATCTGCCAGCTTAAACTGCTTATCTGCAGCCAGAGCCTCATCGATCATCTCAATGCCCTCCTCGAGACTTCCGCCGCCGCCGGTGCCGAGTATGGTGCAGCCGTACAGAATATTCATCAGATCTTCGCGGTTCAATATTCTCATAATATTACGTTCTCCTTTTTGCTGAATCAGTTACAGGGCCTCCCACTCATGGGCACGAAGGCAGCTGACGGTATGACCGCTGCCAAGCTCCTCCGGCTGTGGGGTCTCACAGGAACATCTCTCGCAGGCATATGCGCAGCGCTGATGGAAGGCACAGCCCGACGGCGGGTTGATAGGACTTGGAATCTGTCCCTCAAGGGTCTTAAGTCCGTCCATACCCTGTGTGGTCAGTGAAGGGATGGCATCGAACAGAGCCTTGGTGTATGGGTGACGCGGGTGAGAGAAAATCTCCTCCGCAGGACCGAATTCTACTATCCTGCCAAGATACATAACTGCAATCTTGTTGGCAAGCTCATGTACAACACCCAGATCATGGCTGATAAGGATGTTGGTCAGCTGGAAACGACGTCGCAGCTCTTTGATCAGGTTCAGAATCTGGGTCTGAGAAAATACATCAATGGAGCTGGTGGGCTCATCGAGCACTACAAGCTTAGGATTGGAGGCCAGTGAGCGGGCTATGGCAATTCGCTGACGCTGTCCGCCGGAGAATTCATGAGGATACTTGTAGCAGGCGTCCTGCGGGATGCCAACCATCTCCAGCAGCTCCTTCACCCTCTCTATACGCTCTGCCTCTCCGAGCTTCTCATACACGTCCAGAGGCTCAGCCACGATATCCTTAATGAGCCAGCGTGGGTTCAGAGACCAGTAGGGATCCTGAAAAACGATCTGCACGTTCTTCTTGAAGGCATTGTCTCCCTTTTTTGCTTTGTCGAATACGTCCTCTCCCTCAAAATATACCTTTCCCTCAGTGGGCTCAAACAGGTTCAGTATGGTATTGACCAGGGTGGATTTGCCGCAGCCGGATTCGCCGACTATGCCCAGCACCTCACCCTTATTCAGCTCGAAGCTGACATCGTCCACAGCCTTAAGCGTCAGGTGCTTCTGATGCTTGATTTCATCATTAATGTCGAAATATTTCTTAAGGTGCTCAACCTTCAGCAGCCCCTCTGTACTCTCGGCAGGCTCTGCTTTTCGTGATTCTGTGCGTACTGCATTAAGCAGCAGCCTGGTATAGTCCTCCTGCGGAGCCTCGATAAGTGCTCCGGCAGCATTTTCCTCTATAATTTTTCCGCCGTAGAGTATGCCTACTCTGTCGCAGAAGGCAGATACAAGAGACAGGTTATTTGCTATGAACAGCACAGTCATGCCGTGCTTCTCCTGTATCTCCTTTAACAGCTTCAGGATGCTGGCCTGTATAGTAACATCCAGATTACGGGTAGGCTCATCGGCAATAAGGAACTCGGCGCCGCAGGCCAGGGCCAATGCGATAATTACTCTCTGACGCTGACCGCCGGAGAGCTGATGAGGATATTTGGACATAATGCTGTCTGCATCTGCCAGCTTTACCTCGGCAAGCAGCTCCATGGCACGGCTCCTGGCGTCCTTTCGGCTGAGCCTGCGGTCGCTGTTGTGCAGCACATCAGTCATAATG
>CAVALT010000190.1:0-4054 GCA_963589455.1 Clostridiales bacterium | reverse complement strand
GATCCGGCATCGATGTATTCCGTGTATTTGATTCACTGAACTGGATTCCTGGTATGGAGATTGCCATGGACGAGGTTCTTAATCAGAACAAGATCTGTCAGGCAACAATCTGCTATACCGGAGATATACTGGATCCTAAGCGTGATAAGTATACGCTTGATTACTATGTGAGGATGGCAAAGGAGCTCGAGCACCGCGGTGCTCACATGCTCTGCATCAAGGATATGGCAGGATTGCTGAAGCCTTATGCGGCAAAGAAGCTTGTTGCAGCTCTTAAGAATGAAATCGGCATACCTGTTCAGCTTCATACACATGATACTTCCGGCAACCAGGTAGCTGCCTATCTGATGGCAGCTGAGGCAGGCGTGGATGTAGTAGACTGCGCAATTTCATCAATGGCAGGAATGACCAGTCAGCCATCACTCAACTCAGTTGTTGCTGCACTTCAGGGAACCGAGCGTGATACAGGCCTGAGTCTTGACAGGCTTCAGGAGCTCTCGGATTACTGGGAGGATGTAAGAAAGCGCTATGACAGCTTTGAGGGCGGAATTACACATAATAATACAGACATTTACCGCTATGAGATACCGGGAGGTCAGTATACCAACCTTAAGCCTCAGGTAATATCTCTCGGACTCGGAGACCGCTTCGATGAGGTAAAGGAGAATTACCGTACGGTTAATGAGATGGTCGGAGATATTGTCAAGGTTACTCCTTCAAGCAAGATGGTCGGAGATATGGCCATATTCATGACACAGAACCAGCTCACGCCGGATAATATAGTCGAAAAGGGTGCGGCTCTTGCCTTCCCGGACAGCGCAGTAAGCTATTTCTCAGGCATGATGGGACAGCCGGAGGGCGGCTTCCCGAAGGCACTTCAGGATGTGGTATTAAAGGGCAAAAAGTCTATCACCTGCAGACCGGGTGAGCTTCTGCCGCCTGTTGACTTTGAGGAAAAGAAGCGCGAGATGCTCAAATTTACCGATACTCCTACCTGGAGAGGCGTGCTGAGCTACTGCCTGTATCCGAAGGTGCTGCAGGATTACATCAGCCAGCAGAAGGAATACGGCTATATCATGAGACTCGGAAGCCATGTATTCTTCCATGGACTTGCAGTCGGAGAGACTAATAAGGTAAATATTGCAGACGGCAAGACTCTTGTTATCAAATATCTCGGACTCGGCGATCTTGATAAGGAGGGCATGCGTACTGTATGCTTCGAGCTTAACGGAATACGCCGTGATGTACAGGTTCCGGATGAGGCTGCCCAGCAGCATATCGTGAAGGTACCGATGGCTGATCCTACGGATAAGAGTGAGGTTGGCGCATCTATTCCTGGTGCAGTAAGCAAGATTAATGTCAAGGTTGGAGATAAGGTTAAGGAAAATGATATCCTTATCACCATAGAGGCCATGAAAATGGAGACAGCCATCACCGCACGTATGGACGGAGTGGTTGAAAGCATCGAGGTAGCAGAGAAGGAAACTGTCAAATGCGGACAGCTGCTTATCAAGCTTAAGTAAATTTCCTTCAGAAAATACTTGACGAATCAAGCTTAAAGCAGTAATATAATTCAGCAATTAATAAAGAAGGTCGTCCGCCTCACCT
Organism: Clostridiales bacterium; assembly: GCA_963589455.1. Lineage (GTDB taxonomy): Bacteria > Bacillota > Clostridia > Lachnospirales > Lachnospiraceae > Avilachnospira. Next base: position 2,446 of record CAVALT010000190.1, on the reverse strand, counting down.
CGTGCAAGAGCTTGCGCAGGTTAATACTCTTTAGTTTATTTATGAGCGGATACCTTTGGGTGTTCGCTCATTTTACAATCACTAAGGAGGTGTATTAATATTAGCGAGCTTAATGTACAGGTAAACGAGCAGATCCGTGATAAGGAAGTCAGAGTTATCGGAGAGGACGGAGAGCAGCTCGGCGTTATGAGTGCTCAGGAAGCACAGAGGTTAGCTGATGAGGCCGGTGTTGACCTTGTCAAGATAGCAGCCAATGCCAATCCGCCGGTAGTTAAGATCATAGATTTCTCAAGATACCGCTATGAACAGAAACGCCGTGAGAAGGAACAGAAGAAAAAGCAGAATGTCATAGAGGTTAAGGAAGTTCGTTTGACTCCTAATATTGATACCAACGACCTTAATACCAAGATGTCGGCAGCACGCAAGTTTCTTGAAAAGGGCAATAAGGTCAAGGTGACTCTGAGATTCAGAGGAAGAGAGCTCTCACGTATGGGACAGTCCAAGTACATACTTGATGATTTTGCAGAGGCTCTTGCTGACTGTGCACAGGTTGATAAGCCGTCAAAGACGGAGGGACGCAGCCTTGCAATGATACTTAGCCCTAAGAAAAAATAAATTCGTAAAATGATCAGGAGGAAACAGATATGGCAGTTAAGAAGTTTAAAACCAAAAGAGCAGCTGCAAAGCGTTTCAAGCTTACAGGCTCAGGCAAGCTTGTAAGAAACCATGCTAACAAGTCTCACATCCTTACAAAGAAGACAAGAAAGAGAAAGAGACATCTCGTTAAGGACGTTGTAACAGATGCAACAAATGCACCTACAATGAAGAAGATACTTCCGTATCTGTAAGCTTTATAGTCTGAGGAGGAAAGTGAAATGGCAAGAATTAAAGGCGGATTAAACGCAAAGAGAAAGCATAACAGAGTACTCAAGATGGCTAAGGGCTACAGAGGAGCTCGTTCAAAGCAGTATCGTGTAGCTAAGCAGTCAGTAATGAGAGCTCTTGCTAATGCATACAGAGGACGTAAGGAGAAGAAGAGACAGTACAGAGCTCTTTGGATTACACGTATCAATGCAGGTGCTCACATGAACGGCATCAGCTACTCACAGCTTATGCATGGCCTTAAGACAGCAGGCGTAGACATGAACCGCAAGGTTCTTTCAGAGCTTGCAATCTCTGATGCAGCAGGCTTCGCAAAGCTCTGCGAGCTTGCTAAGGCAAACTGCAGATAAAAATGCTGCAGCCGAGCTAACACAGCTGCGGGCTGAACAGTTATAAAATTCAGCTATGCCGGCATTTACGGCAGGGCTGAATGAAGAAAAAGACAATGATTGCTCATGAATCTTATATGGTTCATGAGCATTTCTTGCATTATGGGATTAGTTAAATATATATCAAGGGTGTCAGGGCCAAAAGCTATTGGTATCAGTTGGAGATAAAATGCTTTTGCTCCCAGCATCCTATTATAGTCTGCTTATATAAACAAAGGCGTTTAATGAGATGCTCATCGGAGCATTTCGGATAAGAGAAGGACTTTATTATGCTTGAAAAGGATAAAATTAATGAAGAGGCTGCTGTTAATCCGGAGTCGGAGATAAATACTGATACAGCTGCCTGCAAGGAAGATAAAGAAAAATTGAACAGTAATTCTGAGCCTGAGATGGACGATGCGGGCAGATATAAGAATGCTATGCCGCGTACGGCTCTTCTGGATGATGTAGTCGTAGACAGAAACTACGAGGAGTACATAAGAGAGAAAAATAATAATGCGATAGAGGATAACGGCAGGACAATTGCCGGAGTAATAGTCGGCTCTGTTATAAATGCAGTCAATCTGTCTATCTTTGTTGATGCAGGAGGCTTCCTTCCGAGCGGAATGGCGGGTTTGATAGTCCTGATTCAGAGACTTGTTGAGAAATTTGCCGGCATAACCATACCGTTTACACCTATATCGCTTATATTCAATATTGCTGCGGCACTGTTTGCAGTAAAAACCCTTGGCAAGAAGTATACCTTTTACTCCTTCCTCAGCGTTATCATTTATTCGGTGCTTACAGATATGATACCGCAGGTCTATCTGACAGACGACAGACTGCTGCTGGCGGTTTTCGGAGGAATAATCTGCGGAGCTGGTCAGGGAATAATACTTAATGCCGGAGCAAGCCAGGGTGGTTCTGACTTCATAGCGATGACATTTTCAGTAAAGAAGGGAATTAATACCTTTGGCTATGTTACAGCTGTCAATGTTGCTCTGATGATTATATCGGGTGCGGTATTCGGAATGGAATCGGCGCTGTACACCATCATTTTCCTGTATGTCAATTATATGTCGTTAAATGTGATATATACCAGATATGCCAAGAAAACACTGATGATAGTTACGGAGAAGGCACAGGAGATTGCTGATGATATCCGCAGTACGACAAATCATTCCAGTACTATATTC
>CAVALT010000189.1:0-4057 GCA_963589455.1 Clostridiales bacterium | reverse complement strand
CTCCGTGACAATAGAGGAGAAGGGACTTGCGATGAATATAGTCGGACTTGTTGACGGAGGTAGTGTAAGTGGCAACAGAGAATAATGAAAATAAAAAGGCAGGTGCCGAGCCGGGCAGTGCAGCACCGAAAAAAAAGCTGAATGTAGTATTCAGAGCTCAGAACTCACAGAGCATAAAGAAGCTTCCTGAGGGACTTAAGAATGCCTCAGCAGATAAGAGAGGCACAAGGAAAAGTGCAGCAGGCGAGAAAGCAGCAAAGCCTGCGGAGGCCTCCAATGTTAAGAGACCAAGACCGCTTCCGGCAGGAACAAGACCTGTTAAGCCTCAGCTTAAGGATATTGAGGAAGGGGCAAAGCGTGCAGCAGAGCCTGCAGCAAAGCTTGTAAAGAAGGCTGACCATGATGCGGCAGCAGAGGCTAAGGCAGCTGAGAAGAAAATTGCAGAGGAGCTTAAGGCTCAGACTGCAGCTGAAAAGCATGCAGACTCAGCAGCTGCACCGGCAAAGGCAGCAGCCGAGAGCATCAGCAAAAAAGCAGATACAGCATCAGACAGCGCAAAGTCCGCAGAGCAGACAGAAGCAGCTGCTGCAAAGTCTGACGTTGCTGCAAAGTCCGCAGCTTCAGCAACTTCAGTAACAGCTGCAGCAGGACAGGACAGCCATGAGGCAGCAACAGAGACTGAAAAGTCCGCAAAGACAGAGACCAAGTCAGAGACAAAGACTGAAGCTTCATCAGAAGCAAGGTCCGATTCCAAAACAGAGGCAAAGTCTGAGTCAGAGTCTGCATCTGAGACAAAAGCCGAGTCAAAATCTGATATATTCGGAGGAAGCTCTGCTGTTCTGCCTAAGGTTAAGATCGTCAAGTCCTACGCCAATTACAATGCCGCAGAGGTTATAGCAGCAGCATCAAGACAGGCAAGACAGGCAGCCGCTGCAAACCGCGGAGATAATAAGCGCACAGACAGCAGAGGCTACAGAGCACAGGGCCAGGGAGGCAGAACCCAGGGCAGCGGAGACGGCCGTCAGGGAGGCTTTAAGCCGAGAAACGGTGAGAACGGCGGAAGAACCTTTATCGTAAGGGGCAACGCATCAGAAGGCGGAAGAACAGGCAGACCGCAGGGAGGTCAGGGCGCAGCTCCGGGCAGAAGACCTGCAGGATCAGGAGCAGGCATGTCAGCTCCTTCCTTTGACGGAAGCAATAAGAACGGCGGCAGAGGCGGCAGAGGCAATGCCGGCAGAAATGATCATTCCAGAGACCGCAAGGATAAGTTTGTTGATAATCCGAACCTTAAGGCTCCAAAGTCAGGCAAGGGCGCATTTATAAAGCCGGAGCCTAAGAAGGAAGCGCCTGAGGATGAGATTAAGCAGATAGTTCTGCCTGAGACAATTACAATCAAGGAGCTTGCAGATAAGCTCAAGATGCAGCCGAGCGTAATTGTCAAGAAACTCTTCCTTACAGGAAAGATGGTTACCCCGAACACCGAGCTCAGCTATGAAGAGGCTGAGGAGATTGCAATTGAGTATGATATCCTCTGCGAGAAGGAGGTTCAGGTTGATGTAATCGCTGAGCTTCTTAAGGAGGATGAGGAAAATGAAGCAGATCTTAAGCCGAGAAATCCGGTAGTCTGCGTAATGGGTCATGTCGATCACGGTAAGACCTCACTCCTTGACGCAATCAGGAATACCAACGTGACGAGCCGTGAGGCAGGCGGAATCACTCAGCACATAGGTGCATCTGTAGTTAAGGTCGGAGACAGAAATATAACCTTCCTTGATACACCGGGACATGAGGCATTTACAGCAATGCGTTTAAGAGGTGCTCAGTCAACGGATATCGCAGTGCTTGTAGTTGCAGCGGATGACGGAGTAAAGCCGCAGACCATAGAGGCTATAAGCCATGCCAAGGCAGCCGGCGTTGAGGTTGTTGTTGCTATCAACAAGATGGATAAGCCGGGAGCCAATGCAGAGCTTGTTAAGTCACAGCTTACAGAGTATGAGCTTGTTGCAGAGGAATACGGCGGATCTACACCTATGGTTCCTGTATCAGCTAAGTCAGGTGAGGGCATCAAGGACATTCTCGATATGATACTGCTCGAGGCCGATGTGCTTGAGCTTAAGGCTAATCCAAACCGTAATGCAAGAGGTCTCGTAATCGAGGCACAGCTTGATAAGGGACGCGGACCGGTTGCAACAGTGCTTGTTCAGAAGGGTACGCTTAAGGTTGGAGATAATGTCGTTGCAGGAGCATGCTACGGCAAGGTAAGAGCAATGCTTGATGATAAGGGCAACCGCATTAAGAAGGCTGCTCCTTCATATCCGGCAGAGATACTCGGACTGAATGATGTTCCGAATGCCGGAGAGGTATTCATGGTATGCGCAGATGAGAAGGAAGCAAGAAGCATTGCCGAGACCTTTATTTCCGAGCAGAAGAAGCATATGCTTGAGGAAACAAAGCAGAAGATGAATCTTGATGATCTCTTTGATGAGATTAAGGCAGGAAATGTCAAGGAGCTGCCGATTATCGTCAAGGCTGATGTACAGGGTTCTGTTGAGGCTGTTAAGCAGTCACTCGGAAAGCTTTCAAATGAGGAAGTAGCTGTTAAGGTTATTCATGCGGCTGCCGGTAATATCAATGAATCTGATGTTACACTTGCGTCTACTGCTAATGCCATTATCATCGGCTTCAATGTCAAGCCGGATGCTACGGCTAAGGCTACTGCTGAGCGCGAAAAGGTCGATATGAGACTTTACAAGGTTATCTATCAGGCTATCGAGGATCTTGAGGCAGCACTTACAGGCATGCTGGCTCCGGTTTATGAGGAAAAGTATACCGGCCGTGCAGTTGTAAGACAGGTATTCAAGGCATCTAATGTCGGAAATATCGCCGGCTCCTATGTAACAGACGGTGTCATTGAGAGAGGCTCTAAGGCAAGGCTGTATCGCGGTGACAAGCTGCTCTTTGACGGCAATATTGCTTCGCTTAAGAGATTCAAGGATGAGGTCAAGGAGGTTAAGCTCGGCTTTGAGTGCGGTATTGTGCTTGAGGACTACAGTGATATCCAGGTTGATGATACCCTTGAGGTCTACAAGATGGTTCAGGTTCAGAGGAACGCGAGTGCGGAATAATGAAAAAGGGAAGTATTAAGAATAACAGAATTAACGGAGAGGTGCTGCGTGAGCTTTCATCCATCATCAGAGATGAGGTGAAGGATCCGCGCATCGATCCTCTGCTCACTGTGACACGTGCAGAGGTGACACCGGATCTTCAGTTCTGCAAGTGCTATGTATCCACATTGGGCTCTGATGAGATGCTTTCAGAAAGCATTGAGGGCTTAAAGAGTGCAGGAGGTTTCATACGCCGGGAGCTTGCGCACAGAGTCAATCTGCGCAAGACTCCTGAGCTTCAGTTTATTGCAGACCGCAGTATGGAGTATGCGATTGAGATGAGCAAGAAGATTGAGGCACTGGCTAAGGCCGGAGGCATGCCGGAGGAAGAGTCTGAGAATGAGTCGGAGGAAGCCGAGGAGGAGCTGTAATTTAGATATGGAGCCCCTTACAAAAGAAATTTTTAACGAAAGCATCAGAAAAGCAGAAAGCATATGCATACTGGGTCATGTAAGTCCTGACGGAGACTGCATCGGCTCCACGCTTGCAGTATACAATTATATCAGAAATGTAAGAGCGGCCGATGCTGCAGCAGTACCGGTTCAGGTTTATCTGGAGCCTGTCAATGAAAAATTCATGTTTCTGAGCGGAGCTGCCGATATAAGCAATGACTCAGGAGACTGCAGGGAATATGAGCTTGCGGTAGTATGCGATGCAGCGGATATAAAACGGCTCGGCAGATTTGACAAGTATCTTAACCGGGCTCAGAGAGTGCTGCTTGTAGATCATCATATTACAAATGCAGGCTTCGGCGATTATGGTATTGTGAGAGGTGATGCCTCCTCAGCCTGTGAAGTGCTCTATGATCTTTTAGATGAGAGCTATATTGATAAAAATATAGCGGAATGCATTTACACTGGAATCATACATGACACCGGTGTGCTTCGCTACAG
>CAVALT010000188.1:0-4060 GCA_963589455.1 Clostridiales bacterium | reverse complement strand
GTCTCAACCGAATCCTGTATAACTCCGATGATAAAGCCTACTGCAACCACCTGCATGGCGATGTCATTGCTGATTCCAAAAAGTGCGCAGGCCATGGGTATAAGGAGCAGTGAGCCACCCGCTACACCTGAGGCTCCGCATGCACCGAGTGCCGCAAGCACACTAAGTACTATGGCTGTTACAAAGCTTACCTCTATGCCGAGCGTGTGTGCGCAGGCCATGGTCATGACAGTAATCGTAACTGCAGCTCCTCCCATGTTTATGGTTGCTCCGAGAGGAATGGATACTGAGTAAAAGTCCTTATCAAGTCCAAGCTTCTCGCAGAGCTGCATATTGACCGGAATATTAGCCGCCGAGCTTCTTGTAAAGAAGGCTGTTATGCCGCTCTCCCTCATGCAGGTCAGCACAAGCGGATACGGATTCTTTCTTAAAAACAGTGCAACTATTATCGGATAGAATATAAGCTGTACAGCTCCCATGCTGAGCAGCAGCACTACAATCAGCTTGCCGTAGGTTGTGAATATTCCGAGTCCGCTCTCTGCTACTGCTGCAAAAACAAGACCCATTACGCCGAAGGGAGCAAACTGAATGATCCACCTTACTACTGTCGAAACAGCATCGGCAAATTCAGTAAATGCCTCCGCGCATCTGGTCTCACCTACACATCTTAAGGCAAAGCCAAGGAGCACTGCCCAGAACAGTATGCCAATATAATTAGCGCTGGATATGGCAGTTATCGGATTGACTACCATATTTGTAAGCAGGTTCATAAGCACCTCTGCAATGCCCTCCGGTGCCGTGGACTCCACTGCATCAAGGCTCAGCTGCAGGGTTACCGGCATAAGGAAGCTGAAGGATACAGCTACTACTGCCGACACAAAGGTTCCAAGCAGATACAGTCCTATAACAGTACGGAAACGGCTGCCTATACCGGCTGTTGCATTAGCCAGCGAGCTTGCCACAAGGAAAAATACCAGCACAGGTGCAATTCCCTTAAGCGCACCTACGAATACATTTCCAAAAATCTCAAGACCTGTAAGCTGCGGGCAGATAAGACCCAGCACCGCACCTATGATAAGACCTGTCAGTATACGCAGTATCAGACTGATATCAGTCCATTTCTTCATTAATTGCTTCATAAATCGATCCCCTTCATAATTCCTTTTGCGCTTTATAGTAACATAAAATGGCTTATATTTGTGGTTTTTCCATCAAATATAAGCCATTTTGTAATTGTTTATCATCACAGTAAAAGCTGTAAATGCTGAGCAGGGCTTGCTCGGCAAGGCATTTATATACTTTTATTGAAGGCAGGCAAGCCTCGGAGCACCTCTGAAATGCCACAAAAGCATATCTCTAAGCAGAGCTGCGATGATGCCCAACTTTTACTCCATTTTATATTAATCCCAGGAGTCTCTTATCAGCCCGCTTTGCCTGTCCTTACGAAGACCTTCTCTATAGGCAGCTGCGATATAACGATAGATACAAACATCAGTGCGCCTCCGCACAGCTCTATAGGAAGCATGCTCTCTCCGAGCACAACCCAGCCTGACAGGCTTCCGATCACAGATTCAAGGCTCATAACCAGAGTCGCCACTGTAGGATTAACGCCTACCTGCCCTATTATCTGAAGCGTATATGCAACGCCGCTTGAGAATATTCCGGCATAAAGTATTGCGGGCAGTGCAGCCATAATGTCAGCTGCAGCAGTTCCACCCTCAAATATCAGTGCAAATACGGTAGATTCTATTGCCACCACAAGAAACTGCAGACGGCTTAAGCGTACGCCGTCAAGTCTCGGTGCAAAGTGATCAACATTCAGCACCTGAACCGTAAAGAACAATGCACAAAGTATCTCGAAGAGATCTCCCTTTTCAACAGTGAGAGCCTCTCCGTTAATAATGGACTTGCCGAGGCACAGCAGCACCATCCCTATAATCGATAAGATGACGCAGAACCATACCTTAACCGGCGGCTTCTTCTTCAGGAAAATGCTGCAGACCGGGACCAGTACAACATAGAGTGCCGTGAGAAAGCTCGACTTTGCAGTGCTCGTATAGGCAAGCCCGTACTGCTGTGTCCAGCTCGCAACGAACAGAAAGGTACCGCAGAATATGGCTGCCTTAATCAGATAGTTCTTTTCCTGCCTGCTCTGCGGTGCACGGCTTACGCCGTTATTAGATATATTAATACGGTCTATCACCATTATAACCGGAGTCAGTATGACTACAGCTATCCAGCTGCGTCCTGCAAGATAGGTATATGCCCCCACATGGTCTGCTCCGATAGACTGTGCCGCAAAGGTCGTACCCCAGAAAAAAGCGCACAGAAACAGCAGAAATATATGAAATTTATTATTCTTCATGAAATCGGTTCAATAAAGCTCTTGTTAACTACAACATCTACCCCATCTAAGGTAAATGCTACAAAGTCTGATCCGTCAATCTCAGTTACAGTACCTATATTAGTGCCCTTTTCAAGCTGAGTATAGATGCGGTTCTGATTGTCTGCATAACGGATATTAACGCCGTCAGTGCTTGTCCTGTACTCAATAGGTGCTGCCGTAGTTTCAGGCTCAGTGGTCTCCGGCTCTGTGGTTTCAGGCTCGGTCACTGCCTCAGTCTCCTGAATTACAGTTTCTGTAATCGTGGTCTCCGGAACAGTTTCCACCGGCTGCTTGGCTGCCATAAAGCTTCTGATTATAACTATAAGCAGTATGATAACAAGAACCGGCAGCAAAATGCGGAGCAGATCATATACGCTTAAGCCGCTGCTCTCCTGCTCTCTGCCTCCTGTGCGTCTCTGACTGCTGCGGTTGCTGCCTGAGCTGCGGCCGTTCCTTGCAGCTCTGCCTGAGCCTCCGGTTCTTCCGCTGCTTCTGCCTGATGAGCCGCTCCTGCGTTCTCTGCGTCCGTCTCTGTCATTGCGTCCGCTTCTTCCGCTGCGCTCAGCTCTTCCGCCCGAGTGTCTGCCTCTCCTGTCGCCGCGCTCATCGTCGTCTTCTTCAAAATCCTCACGTCTTATGCGTCTTCTTGCATTGTCCAGCAGATCCTCGGATCCGTCAGAGCTGCTTCTGTTGCTGCCTGCATGAGCTCCGCGCTCCTGCGATCCTGACTCTTCATTTCTGAGCAGTCTGCGTCCGGGAGTATCGTCCCTGTCATTGCTTATCTCAACTTCAATATCGCCTAACTGCTTCTTTGCGTCAATGCCTGTCTCCAGTCTTACCGGAGTGCGGTCTACGCTAACTGTTTTTCTCGACAGAAAGGTACTGATCTCGGATTTCAGCAGATAATATGCCTTCTGCGCATTTTCCGGATCATTGTCTCCGTCATGAACTGCCTTGTTGCCGAAGATGCGAATATTATGAAAAGCATCTCTGGAGCTGCGGTTGATTGCTCCCTGCTCATACAGTGCCTCAATAGTGTCTGCAAGCGTGGTATAGGCTATGCCCTTCTCCGCGGCATAGTTTTTTATCAGAAATTCTGCTGTCTGCCTCGTTCTGACTATACTGAGATTATATTCACGTCTGCTTATGAGTCCGGCTGCCTCCGCAAGTCCGTTGTCTGTAAGCTCTCTTATATCGGTGCCTGTCATTGCCATAGCTTTCTCCAATACCGGTCGGTGCTGCGTCATACACAGCAGATTATATGTTATTGTTCAGCACCTTCCGTATTTAAACGCGAATTGCCTGCCTGCAGGTAAATTCACGCTGATATACGGAAGGCGGCCAAGGCCCGAAGGGCCTCTGGCTGGCCACATCGAGGATTTGCGGAGCAAATTCGAGATGGGTGTTAAACAGTTACATTATTATTATCATTATGATGATACCAGGGCAAAGTCTTTTGACCCTGACATCATTGTTATGCATAATTGTAAACTCTGTGCATATTTTTTTCAATACGTGCCATTTAACAGGCAGCGTGTGAATTCGTAAAAAAAAAGCCCGTCCCAACATGTAAAATGTCAAAACAGACCCTTCGCGTGCGCCTTCAGGGACTCGAACCCTGGACACCCTGATTAAGAGTCAGGTGCTCTACCAGCTGAGCTAAAAGCGCTTATT
>CAVALT010000187.1:0-4072 GCA_963589455.1 Clostridiales bacterium | reverse complement strand
ACTGCTGCCTCCCGTAGGAGTTTGGGCCGTGTCTCAGTCCCAATGTGGCCGTTCATCCTCTCAGATCGGCTACTGATCGTCGCTTTGGTAGGCTTTTACCCTGCCAACTGGCTAATCAGACGCGGGTCCATCTTATAGCGATAAATCTTTTCACCCTGTACCATGCGGTACTGTGTGCTTATGCGGTATTAGCAGAAATTTCTCTCTGTTATCCCCCTCTATAAGGCAGGTTACCCACGCGTTACTCACCCGTCCGCCACTAACCAGTCAGTATCTTTGACGAATCTCCAATACTTCAGGTCCGTTCGACTTGCATGTGTTAGGCACGCCGCCAGCGTTCATCCTGAGCCAGGATCAAACTCTCTCAATAATTTTCATTATGTGCTTTTACACACACAACTTCACATCGACTTTCGTTCGTCCTCTTCGCTGCTCATCAGAACTCTTGGCTTACTAATTAGCTTAGCTTTGCTATCTCGTTCTTTACTGTGCTTCCGAAGATTTCTTTTTCTTTTCTTTTGGAATCTTCGGGGTCTGTGCATTAATTCTTTATTGGTTTTTATTGTGCTCGCTGTCTCAGCGACAGCTTGTAAATAATATCAAAGCTGAAGGCGATTGTCAACAACTTTTTTATTTTATTTTTGCTGCTTTGCTGTGTTTCTTTCGGTCTCACGCGACAGCTTGCTTATATTATCAAACTACACCTGCTTTGTCAACGACTTTTTTTCTTTTCCTTTTTTCTGCCCTCCCAGCCCACTTACATCCACTGTTCCCTTTCTGAAAAAGTTGACTCTCGATGGCTTCAAGTTCTTTTCCTCGAAGGAATCGCTGCTGATGATAAGCCTTTCCTTCAGGTATTGATCGACTACCGTATTACAGCGTGAATTTTCCAATAGGCTGGTAAATCTACGCTGTAATACAGAAGGTTGCTGAACAGGCATCATATTTTACAGAAAATCTTCAGTTTCCTGTCCTCCGCTAAGACTATCATTATTCCTAACTGCAAATCCGCCGTCATATCTCTTAGCTTCCCTGCCTTTTTTTTCGCCTTTCTGATTTTCATCGACATGCTCCGCACCGACATACTCATTTTCCGGCGTATTACCCTCGGCAGCATTATAAGCTTCAGCATCATTTTCATTTCCCGAGGTATCGTTAATCCATCTGCTGTCCGCCTCTTCTCCAAGCAATGCAGAAGCCTCCATCGGATCTATTTCCTCTATAGAAGAAAGCCTCTTATTTATAATATCAGCTCTGTGCTGCAGCTCCTCATTTGCCTTTCTCGCACCCTCAAGTCTTGCAGCTGCTGTATTGATAAGCCTGCTTAATGAAGCATACTGTGTCTTAACAGCACTCAGAAGCTTTAATGTCTTCTTCGAATCCCTATTAACAGCCATATACCTGAAGCCAATGCTCAGTGAATTAAGCAGTGCGGCCATTGTTGACGGTCCGGTTATCACCACATGATATTCAGACTGGCAGGTCTCCACCAGTCCGCTTATACGAAGCACCTCTGCATAGAGTGATTCCGTCGGCAGAAACATTATTCCGAAGTCTGTTGTATGAGGCGGGTCAAGATATTTGTCCCTGATATCTCTTGCATCAGCCTTAACCCTCTGCTCAAGCTCCTTAACCGCTGTCCTTAATGCATCATTATCAGACACCTCGCTCGCCTCTACTATCCTGTCATAATAACTTGCCGGAAATTTGGAATCAATCGGCAGATACATGTATGCACCCACCGTCTCTTTATCCGGTATCTTAACTGCAAATTCAACAGCCTCCCTGTTGTCAGCACGGCCTGATTTCCTGGTAACTACATTTTTATCAAATAAGGTTCCCGGCAATATATCTGTAAGTATATTTTCAAGCTGTGCTTCGCCAAAGATACCTCGGGTTTTAACATTAGACAGGGTTCTGTTGAGTGTATTAACTCCTGTTTCAAGCTTTGACAGCTCGCCTAAGGACTCATAAAGCTTGTTAAGCTGGTCACCGACATTTTTAAAGGATTCATCAAGGCGCCTGTTCAGGGATGTATCAAGCTTGGCACTCAGGTCTGTCCTGATATTTTCAAGCTTAACTCTGTTGTTTTCCTGCATCTCGTTAAGTGATTTGCGGAGCATGCTTTCAAGGCGTTCCTGATTATTGCTGAGGTTCTCTGCTATTTCTGCTCTGTTCTTGCGGTTTTCATCAGCATCATAGCTGAGTCTTGCATCAAGGTCACGCCTGATATCAGTTATCCCTGCAGCGGTTTCTCGTGTAATACGCTCCTCAAGTCTGCCAAGCTTGTCCTCTATTTCCTCTTCAAGCTGTCTGTGTGCCCGTGCCATGCCGCCTGTCCTTATCAGAACGATAAATATGTTCAGAACAAGGAGCACAGCTATGCCTGCCGGCAGATATACATTGATATATTCAGGCATATCACTTTGCCGCAAGCTCGTCAGCCATACGGTCAAGCTCTGCCATATTGGTCTCACTTAAGGAGGATGTTATGCTAACCTTAGCCTCAAGGAAGGTAATATTTTTCTGTCCCTCAAGCTTAGCCCTCATAACCTTTGCAGCCATCGGTGCCCAGCTTCCGTTCTCTATAAAGCCAACTGTACGGTTCTGATAATTTCTCTCACAGAGCTCCTCAATAAATGTTCTCATAAATGGAAATGCTTCCGCATTATATGTAATTGAAGCAAGCACCAGCTTATTATATCTGAATGCATTTTCAACTGACTCAGGCATATCATCGCGTGCAAGATCCGTAAGCTCTACAGTAACTCCGCGTGCCTCAAGCTTTTCAGCCAGAAGCTCTGCTGCCTTCCTGGTATTGCCGTATACAGATGCATAGGCTATGGTTACACCCTCATCCTCAGGACGGTATGATGACCATATATCATATTTTTCCATATAATGAGCAAGGTCGCTTTTAAGCACCGGTCCGTGAAGCGGAGCGATAACAGATAGGTCAAGTGCTGCCGCCTTCTTCAGAAGAGCCTGCGTCTGTGCACCATATTTTCCGACAATACCAAAGTAATAACGCCTTGCCTCACAGTCCCAGCCCTCAGGATCCTCAACATCATTTGCACCGAATTTTCCGAAGCCGTCTGCAGAAAACAGTACCTTATCCTTTGTGTCATAGGTAACCATTACCTCAGGCCAGTGAACCATCGGCGCTGCAACGAAGGCTAAGGTATGTGAACCAAGCTCAAGTGTCTGGACCTCAGCTAAAACCAGCTTATTATCTCCAAGCTCAAGCTCTCTGAAGAAATTGCCCAGCATTCTGAAGGCCTGTGCACTTGCAGCAACTATTGTATCAGGATATACCTTAAGAAAGCTCTCTATGCTTGCCGAGTGATCCGGCTCCATATGCTGTACTATAAGATATGACGGTTTTCTGTCACCGAGCACTTCCTTTATATTGCCAAGCCATTCCTCTGTAAATTCTGCATCAACCGTATCCATGACCGCAATCTTCTCATCAAGTATCACGTAGGAATTATAGGCCATGCCGAGCGGCACCCTGTACTGTCCCTCAAACAGGTCGATCTTATGATCATTCACACCAACATAACGAATATCATCTGTAACTGTCATCTGTTTATCCTCCGGTATCTATAATGACTATTTAAGTATGTGCTGCCTTAAAGCTTTATTTGCCAGAATAGCTGACAACTTCTTCAGCATTTCATAGTTTTGACTGTTGCCAACTGCTGCACTGTTCGTGAACTTGGCTTTTTCTTTTTTATGCTGTTCACCATATGTATTTACATAGTTATCAAGCAATTTAACCATAGCCTGATTATCCAATGATTGGCTGTTGCCCGTCATTTCATAAAAGAAATCACCAAAAATCACAGGCAATCCAAATATTTCTTCGCAGGCTGCTCCTATGTCGACCAATGCCTGCATTAGGCTAAGGCTATCCATTAACTCTTCCTCGGCCATATTTGCCCTGATTTCCTGATATGTTAGCTTAAAGTCATTTAAGGTCGTCCAAAAATCATCAGTTAGAATGATATCGCTCTCCGACTTCCACCAATACGCCATATCATCAGGGTTTCTATAGCACAGAACATCCTGT